>CAJUGE010000012.1 GCA_910586295.1 uncultured Bacilli bacterium
AGATTAAATAAACATACAATAAATAAAGAAATATTAGATGGATATTTATTTAAGGCAGGAGATGTAACAGAAGATGGAATTATAAATGTAGCAGATATAGTTAAAGTAAATAAGTATCTTATAAAGAAGTTAAATAGTTTTGTAGAGGAATAGACTTATTTTAAAAGCTTAAGTCTTTTTCTTTTGGTTCATAATTATGTTAAAGTAAGCAACAATATTTTATTTGTGATAACTAAGTGATGTTTTTTGATTTTTTTTGTAAAATTTATCTTTATCTTTTGTCGAAATATGTTATAATTATTAAAGTAGAGAATAGTAGGTGTTAACATATGGAATTTAAGAAAATATTAGGTTGTATATTTGTTGGATTATTTTTCACAGTATTAGGAGTGAATATGTTGTATGCAGCTCCTAATAAATATTCATATTCTTTTGTGGTTTATGAAGTTCAAGGAGATCCAGATTTGTTTATGGATGATGAGTATGATCCAGATGATACTACATATTTACTTGATCCTTCTAAGGATACACTTGAGCCTGGTAAAGTTTATGCGGTAGGATTATATTTGGAAACAGATACTTCTGTATCTGGAAATTCTTCAGAAGGATTCCAATTTGGATACTTTTGGGACGATGAGGTACTTGAACCTTGGACCGATTCTGATGGATGGACTTACGTTCTTGCAGATACTTCTGTTGAGTCTTCAGGCGGTATGTGGCCTGGTGGTGGCAAAAAAGGCACTACTAAGGTATGGGCGTTCAGTACAATTCCAGATGATATGGATTATACATTAAGTGATGGTATGAATATGATTACTAATAGTATATATGATGGAACTGCTACTACAACTTTTAATGGCAAAGGAGTTATGCTTTGGACTTTGTTTAAAGTTAGAGAAACTACAAAGACTGGTAGTTTGTCTACAGGTGGAAAGAACGTTTCTTTTACCTTTAATGATACATTAAAATATAATTCTTGGACATATGGTGGTGGTTCATTTGCGTTAGATTTAAATAATGTAACTTTTACTATTTATGAGGAAGAGGTCTTGCCTTCTGATGATACAACATTAAATACTTTAACGGTTTCAAATAGTGGAACTAATTATATATTAACTCCTACTTTTACTGCTGGTAGTACAGAAGATACATATTCTACAGTTGTTCCTAGTAGTGTTACAAGCGTTGATATTGCCGCAACAATGACTACTCCTGGTAATATTTTGCCAGCTGGACTAGGTACAAAAACTTTAAATGTGGGAGATAATTCGTTTACATTTACTGCTACAGCGGAAGATGGTACTACTAAGATTTATACTATTAACGTTAAAAGATTGGATAACAATACGAAACTTAGTACATTGACTTTAAGTGATATATCTTTTACGTTTAATTCTGATACTAATACATATAATTTGACAGCGCCTTATAAGACATCTAGTACCACTGTTAGCGCTACTTTGCCTGCTGGCTCTAAGGCTAATATAGATTCTGGAACTGGTTCGTGGAATTTAAGTACAGTAGGAGGCGTTAATACTAGAAAAGTTGTTATTAAGGCTGAAGATTGTGCTTATACCTCAGCACAAGTTCCTGGTAATGTTTGTACTACAGGCGAATATACTTTAAATGTTACAAGAAATAATCCAAATAATTCTGCAACATTAAGTTCTCTTAATGTTGATGGAAGTTTGATTGTTGGATTTGATTCTGCAACACAGACATATACATTAAGTCCTGTTAAAAATAACAAAACTTCTATAAATGTTTCTGCAACAGCTACTGATTCTAATGCGACTATAGTTGGTGTAGGTAATAGAGACTTGATTGTCGGAGATAATACAATAGATATCATTGTAACAGCAGAGGATGGTACAACGCAAAAAACTTATACTATTAACATAAAAAGACAATCTAATACTGCAATTTTAGATTCTCTTACAATAACTAGTTCTCCACAAGGGGTTTTGAATCCTAGTACAGTATCACCAATTACAAAAACTTATACTTATATTTATGATGAAAGTGTTACTAACATAACAGTAAATGCTACGGCTACTGCGCCAGGTACAATAACAAGTGGCATAGGTACATTTAATGTTTCTAATGGAAAAACTGATATTATCATAACAGCAGAAGATGGTACAACAGAAATTTATACAGTTAACTTTGTTAGAAAAACTTCTAGTGATAAATCATTATCTAGTTTGAAAGTAAGTTATAATGGCACAGAGTATCCAGTGAGCCCTTCATTATCTGATAGTGTTTTAGTTTATAATGTAACAATTCCTCATGAAGTGAGCAGTGTGGATATCCTAGCAATTCCTAAAAGCAGTCGTGCTAATGTAACTTCTGGAAATGGGACTGTAAATAATATAGAATTTGACACATTGAGTAGAAGTATAATTGTAAAGGCAGAAGATACAACAACAGAAACCTATACATTAAATATTACTAGACAAAAGAGCAATAATGCAAACTTGACAGATATTAAAGTTGACGGAGTAAGTGTAAGTAATTTTAATAAAAACACAATAGATTATACACTACAAGATGTAAATGGAGATGTAAATAAAATTGAAGTGACATTTACAAAAGAAAACCAATATTCAAATGTTGTTGTCACTGGAGATACATTAGTTGATGGCAATAATCAAGTGAAAATAACTGTCACTTCGCAAGATGGTAGTGAAACTAAGGTTTATACTCTAAATGTAAAGAAAAAGTCTAGTGTAGCTAAATTGAGTTCTTTGACATTGACAAGTAATCCACAAGGAGTTTTGAATCCTTCATTTAATCCAGATAGAACAACTTATAATTATCTTTTTGAAGAGCAAGTAACAAACGTCAACATTTCTGCTACTGCAGCTGGAACTGCGACTGTAATAAGTGGAACTGGAAACCATACACCTGTATCAGGCGAATCCGTTTCTATTGTAGTTGAAGCAGAAGATGGGACTAGACAATCTTATAATATAACATTTAATAGAAAAAGTTCTTCGGATAGTAGTTTGGCTTCATTGACAGTAAGTAATGGAACTGATATTTATCCTATAACACCACAAGTTTCTGATGGGGTTAAAAACTATAGTGTTACAATTCCACATGACATTACAAGCGTAAACATTTCTGCTATTCCTAAGAGTTCTTATGCTAATGTTGCTAGTGGAAACGGATTAGTAGATAATATTGGTTTTACACCAATCAATAGAAACATTGTTATAAAGGCAGAGGACACAACAACTAGTACTTATGTTCTTACAATTAATAGAGAAAAGTCAAATAATGCAGATTTATCTACTATAGAATTGGATGGAACTGAGTTAAGTGGATTTGATAAAGACATTTTGGAATATAATTTAACAGCTGTAGATAGTACAGTAACATCACTTAATCTTACTTATAATAAAGTTAATCAATATGCAAATGCTTCAATAGTCGCTGGCACTAATAATTTGATTGATGGTGATAACACAGTTATTATAAGAGTTGTTTCACAAGATGGAAGTGTAACTAAAGAATATAAAATTCATGTCAGAAGAAAATCTAGTGATACTACACTTTCTGGTTTGACTATTACAAGTAATCCACAAGGCACATACACTCCTACATTTAATAAATTAACAAAGGAATATGTCTACAAATATGATAGAAGTGTTAGTAGTGTAGTGATTAATGCTACTGTCGATGGAAATAAAGTTGTAACTGGTAATGGTACGTATAGTATACCAGATACTAAAGAAATAACGTTAGAAGTTACAGCAGAAGATGAGAATATTAAGGAATCTTATAAAATTAAATTTGAACAAATATTAGAAAGTGATAGCACGTTGAAATCTTTGACAGTAAGTAGAAATGGAGAAAACTTTAAATTAAATCCAAACTTTAATCCATCACTTAAAAATTATTCTTTGACAGTTGAAGGAGATGTTGATGAAGTTTTAATTGAAGCTGAACCAAATAGCAAATATGCAAAAGCAACTGGTACTGGTACAACATCTTTGGTATCTGGTGGAAATTTTGAATCAATAGTAGTAACAGCAGAAGATGGAACTACCACAACATATACTTTAAATATTACTAGAAAAATAAATACTAGTGCTACTGTTACAGAGATTACTATAGGAGGAGAAGTAATAGATGGCTTCAACCCTAATATAGCAACTTATGATTTAGGTGGTGTTCCTTATGATACATCAACTATTGATCTAGGAGCTAAACCTACACCAGGTGCCACTTTAAGTGGAGATACAGGAATACAAAATTTGGAAGTTGGAGATAATACTTTTGAAATAAATGTTACTGCACAAGATGGGGTTACAACTGGTAAATATACTATTAAAGTAAGAAGAAAGTCTAACGATTATTCATTGTCTAATTTATTAGTAACATCTAGTCCAAGCAGTTCCGTTAGAAAAGATGTTAATGGTGATTATACTATTGATGTTCCATCAGGAGTAGAAACGATATCTATTGAGCCAATAACTAATCATGATAGTGCAATTGTAACAAATTTGAATAATTTAAATGATATAGATATTACAAATATTACATATATAGATGTTGAAGTTCAAGCAGAGGATGAGCTGTATTCTGGAACACATAGAGTTAAAATTAATAAACTTAAGTCTACTAACGTGTATTTAAGTAGTTTAACAGTTAATCAAGGTACTTTGACACCAGTATTTAATAAAGAAATTACTTCATATACAGTTAATGTAGGTACAGATATTGATACTATTATTTTAACTGGTGTGGCAGAAGATAGTAAATCTACTGTTTTAGGAGATGGAACGAAGTCTTTAAATCCTGGAGATAATACATTTGTTATTACTGTACAAGCAGAGGATGGTACTACTTCTAAGGATTATACAGTAGTGGTAACTAAAGAACAAAAGAGTATACTAACTTTGAGTGACTTAGCTATTGATGGAGTTACAATTGATGATTTTTCTCCTAGTAAAACCGATTATACAATAACAGTTCCTTATAGTAAGAATAATGTAGAAATAACTGCAGTAACTAGTGATAGCTCTGCTAAGATAAGTGGGAATGGAATTGGAAATCATGTGTTAAATCAAAATAGCGAAACATTTATGTTTATAGTAACAGCAGAAGATGGAAGTACAAGGACTTATCAAGTAACGATTAATAAAGAAAATCCAGATAGTGATAATACACTTACTGATTTAGTTGTTGAAGGATATCCATTAAATCCAGAGTTTAATCCTAATGAAGAGAATTATAATATAGGAAATGTTAGTGATACAACGGATAGTTTAACAGTTAACGTTACTCCTGGAAGTGATAAATCAACAATTAAATATAAGGTTAATGGAACAGAAGTTACACCTATAGATAATAAGTTAAATATCCCTTCTAATTTAGGACCAGGAACTATAGAAGTTATTGTAACTGCAGAAGATGGTACAGAAAAAACATATACTATACGTTACGATAAGACTGATGGAAGTGATACTGGTCTTGATAAAATAACATCAGTTAAAATGGCTGATGGAATTACTGATATGCATGATATAGACGATAATTATATATTAACAGGAAGACCTGAGACAAGTTGGGAAGACTTTAAAGTAGAGTTCTTAAATGAGCAAAGTGAATTGTTTATATTTGATAATGATGGTCTTAACGAGAGTACAGCTGAAATTACAAGAACTGGTGATATGGTGAAATTAATAAGAAATGGCGTTGTTCTTGATACTAAGTATATTATAATAAAAGGAGATACCAATGGAGATGGAAAAGTAAAAATTGCTGATGCGACAAGAGTAGTTAGTCATTTAATGAAGACTAATATTGCTGAAGGGGCATATTTAAGAGCTTTGGATGTAAATGACGATGGAAATGTTAAAATAGCCGATGCGACAAGAGTAGTTAGTCATTTGATGAAGACAAATCCATTTGTGTATTATAAAGAAATTAATAATTAGGAAGATTGACTTATGAAATTAGTAAATTTTGTGCGAAATGGTGTTTTAGCTGCTATAATAATATCGTTAATAGGTATGCTTAATTTATCAGCTATGGAAAATTCTTCAACATTTATGTTTTCCGGAATTGCTAAATAAATATGTTAATGATTGATTGGAATGGTGAATTATGAAAAATAAATTATTGTATAGTATTGTTTGTTTACTTTCATTTAACAAAGATACATTTAGTGGGGTGATTTAGAAATGGAGTTAATATTTAAACGTAAATCAATTTTAATTATGTTCTTAACTCTTATAGTTAGTATTTTTGGTTTTGCTAGTTTGATTACTGCTGCTTCTGGAAGTGCTAAGATGTCTGTTACTGGGCCTACATCTGGATTTGTTGGTAAAAATATAACAGTAAAAATTAGGGTTAGTGATATAGTCGGAAAGAAGATTACAGGTACTGCAGGAGAGTTGATTTATGATAAATCTGCACTACAATTTGTTTCTGCAACTGGTATGACTTCTCCTTATTCGATTTCTTATAGTGATGCTTCTAATATGTTTGCTGGATTTTCAACTACAGGTGTTGGTTATGGTAATGCACAAGATGTTCTAACACTCATATTTAAGCCTTTAAAGGCTGGGAGCACTACTATAAATGTTACTCCTGACTTATCTGATGAATCAGATAATGCACCAACAACAACTGCTCAATCTTTAACAATAAATATTACTAATGCTTCTACAGATGCTTGGCTTACTAATTTAGTTACTGATACAGGAACATTGAGTCCATCATTTAATAAAGATACAACAGAGTATACAATAAATGTTGGTAGTAGTGTTGCTTCATTAAAATTGACTGCAACTCCTGTCGCAAATGCTACTGTCACTAGTAACGGTGTTATAAATTGTACTAATTTAAAAACAGGAGAAAATAGATATACAATTACTGTTACTGCACAAGATGGTACTACTAAAAAGAGTTATGTTGTTAAAGTCGTAAAGGAGGCTGCTCCTATAGTAGCATCTGGTGATGCTACACTTAAAGAACTTGGTGTTGATGGTTATACAATTAGTCCATCATTTAATGCTAATACAACTGACTATAATGTTACTGTTCCTTTTACTGCAACTTCTGTAAAAGTTAATGCAGTTAAGAATAATAATAAAGCGAATGTTGTTATAACTGGTGCTGATAATCTACAAGTTGGGGATAATAAAGTAACTGTAGAAGTAACAGCAGAGAATGGGACTAAGAAAACATATACAATTAAAATTACTAGAAAGCCAAAACCAGATGAACCTGTAGTATTAGATAAAGATTCAACACTTAAGGGTTTAACTGTTAGTAATGGTACTTTAAGTCCATCATTTAGTACTGGAAATAGTACTTATACTTTGGAAGTAGGAGACACTGTAGATAGCATAGACGTAAATGCTATTCCAAATAGTGATAAGGCAAAAGTAGAAGTTACAGGTAATACTAATCTTAAAACTGGTTTTAATGCAGTTGAAGTTACTGTAACAGCAGAAGATGGTAGTAAAAGTAAATACATTATAAATGTGTATAAAAAAGAAAAACAACAAGGAACAACTACTGTTATTCAAACACCTAAGAAGCAATCTAACAACAATTATTTGAGTACATTAAGTGTGGATGGAACAACATTGACTCCAAAATTTAATAAGGATGTTGTTAGTTATAATGTGACTGTTCCTTATGACGTTTCTAAATTGGATATAAAATATAGTATAGAAGACAAAAAGGCTACAGCAGAAATTTTGGAAAATGAACCTTTAAAAGTTGGAGAAGTAAAACAAATTTATGTTAAAGTAACAGCAGAAGATGGTAGTGTTAGAATGTATACTATTAATGCTACTAGAAGTGCTTTATCAAGTAATGCGTATTTGAAAGAATTATCTGCTAAAGGTTTTAACTTAAATGAAACGTTTGATAAAACTAAGCTTAATTATACTATGAATGTTTCTGCAGATACTAAGTCACTTGATTTAAAGGCTTTGGCAGAAAATGATAAGGCTAAAGTAGAGATACTAGGTAATGGTAATTTGAAAGTTGGAAGTAATATGCTTATGGTTTCTGTAACTGATGAAAATGGTTTTAGTAAGATTTATCAGTTAGATGTAATTAAACCAGAAGCAACTATATTTGGATTGTCAAGAAAGACATTTTATACTATGCTTGCATTTCTTTTAGGACTTTTAGGATTATTATTGTTAATATTAATATTAATTAATAGAAGAAAGAAAGAAGAACCTGTAGCAGCCACTGATACACCTACTACTACAATAGATTTTAAACCAGAATTTAATTTTGGTTCTAAGAATGGTACAGATGATGATGTGGTATATCCTGGTGGTATATTAAATCAAGGTAATGGTTCAATGGACCAACTACCTAGTAGTGAACCAAAGAAGTTAGTGGGTACTGTAAGTGAAGCTAACTATAGTGAGACAAGCACACCTTTTGATTATTATGATGATACTATTACAAAAGATGAGTTAATTGCAGCAATTAAAGAAGGTATGGATACCAAAAATTCTGATAAGTTGAAGATGCTTTTAAAACAAGAAGAACTTAATAAGATGAAGAAAGAAATAAAAGATAGAGAAGGAAGGTAGAAGATTATGATGAAGATTAGAAATAGTTTGATGTATCTTTTCGTAACAATTTCTATCTTTCTTTTTTCTTGTCTTAGTTTAGATGCTGCTGGTAGTGTTTCCACTAGTATGAGTGGTTCTAATAGTGTTTATGTAGGAAACACAATAGATGTAACATTGAGCGTGACAGGAGTTAACGGAGTTTCTGGTGGAGGACTTACTGGTATTGCTGGTAGTATAAGTTATGATTCAAATTATTTAGAATATGTTTCTTTTAAATCTCTAGCACCTTTTGAAATAAACTATAGTAATTCTTCTCGTGTGTTTACTGGTTTTGACACGACTGGAGGCTCTAAAAAGATATCTGGTAATTCGGACATAATTAGAATAACATTTAGAACAAAGGCTGTAGGGAATACTACTGTTAAGTATGTTGATACTGATGCATCAGATCTTAACGATGAAGCACCTTATGTAAGTGGAGCATCTAAAACAATCTCAATAACCAACCCACCAAGTTCAAATGCAAATCTTTCAAGTCTTAGTATAAGTGGAGCTAGTATCAATTTTAATGCTAATACAACGTCTTATAACGTTAAAGTAGGTAAAGATGTTTCAAGTGTTAGTATTAGTGCTACTGCAGAAGATAGTGGGGCTAGAGTAAGTGGAACAGGAAATAAAAGTATTAATTATGGAAACAATAATGTAAGTGTTACTGTTACTGCACCTAGTGGTGCGACTAAGACTTATACAATTAGTATAACTAGAGAAGATCCAAGAAGTAGCAATGCTAATTTAACAAGTCTAAAAGTTGATGGTGGAGAAATAAGTCCTGTGTTTAATCAAAACACAACTATTTATGAAGTTAGTGTTCCATTTAGTGTAGAAAATTTAAATCTTAAGGCTGTAACACAAGATAGTAAAGCTAAGGTAAGCATTAGTGGTGCTGAAGGACTAATTGCTGAGGAGACCAAAGATGTAACAGTCACAGTAACTGCTGAGAATGGAACCAGAAAAACATATACAATTAAAGTTACGAGAGGTAAGGATCCTAATAAAGTACTTTCCACTAATAACTATTTATCAAGTATTACTACTAATCAAGGAATTTTAAGTCCAGTATTTGATAAAGAGAAGACTAATTATATTATTTATTTGCCTTATGAAATTGACACTATTGAATTAAATGCAAGTGTAGAGGATACTAAGTATGGTACTATAACCAATGATGGACCAGAAAAGTTAAACGTTGGAAGTAACAAATATACTTTTACAGTTTCTGCGGAAGATTCTTCTACTAGAGTATATACAGTAATTGTTATGAGAGGAGCAAGTTTAGAAGATGTAAATATTTCAAGCAGTGTTCTTTTAAAAGAATTGAATGTTATCAAAGGTAATCTTGATAAACCTTTTAATAGTAAAGTAAATGTTTATAAATATGATAAAAGTAAGGGATTTAAATTGAATCCAATACCAGAGGATGAAGAGACAAAAGTTACAGTTCTTGAAAATAATGGTGTTATATCTATTATTTTAGAGTCTGATACTGACACTAATATTTATACATTAATTCCAGAAGAAGAGAGTGTTATTTGGTTAATAGTTATTTTAATAGTTAGTAGCTGTGCATTATTAATATGTGGAAGTTTCCTTGGATATAAAATAGGTTTAAAGAAAACAATTAAAGCGAAAGAAGAAAAAATAGATAATAAAGATAATATCTCTATTCAAGAAGAAGAGAGCTATACTAATAATAAATATGATAATGTATTAGCCTCAACTAACAAAATAGATTTAATTGAAGATAAAGAACCTTTTAAGAAAAAGGATGATACTAGTAATAATGTATTTATAAGAAAATTTTAATACTACTTATAGAACTATATTTATTGTAAAACAAAAAACTTCTCTTAGAGAAGAAATTAATAGTGATAAATATTAAATGTTATTATTTTTCATAAATTCACGAAGGAGTTTGACAAGAGCTCTTTTTTCAATTCTAGAAACATAGCTTCTGCTTATTTTTAATTCTTTAGCAATTTCTCGTTGTGTTTCTTCTTTTTTGTTAAGTAATCCATATCTTCTAATTATTATGTCTTTTTCTCTTTTAGTTAGAACATCTAAATATTGTTTTAGTAAATCTACATTATCTTTAAAGTCTACTTCGTTTAAATAATCAACTTCCTCCTCTTTGATTACATCTACAAGCGTAATTTCATTGCCATCTTTATCGTATCCTATAGAATCATTAAGACTAATATCGTTTTGACTTTTCTTATTTTGCCTTATATACATAAGTATTTCGTTTTCTATACATTTAGCTGCATAAGTTATTAGCTTTACTGGTTTATCACTATTATATGTGTCTACTCCTTTTATGAGTCCTATTGTTCCTATACTTATTAAATCGTCTGAATTTTCTCCAAATGAATCGAATTTTTTTACTATATGTGCGACTAGTCTAAGATTATGTTCTATTAGTTTGCTTCTAGCTTCCTTATCACCATTACTAGCAAGAAAGATACACCTCTCTTCTTCTTCTTTTGGAAGTGGATCTGGAAATACATTTATGCTATAACTTGTTGTTAAGAATGCAAATTTTTTTAATAAATTTAATATTTTTCTTATCATAGTTAATTTTATTAAATATTTTTCAAAATATGACTCTTAAACAATTGACTTATTGTACTTTAGATGTTACAATATTATAAGTTTAGGGGGGAGAGTATGACTTTTCAAGAGATGTTTAGAGAAGAATTTTATGAGGAATTTAAAAATTATCCAGCCTATGCAGTTGTTAACACTATAAAACTTATGTCTAAGGCTCGTATGGCAACTTTTTATTTATATTATAAAAAGGGTAGTAAAGCAAATCTAAATAGTAGTAGTGCTAAGGAACTAATCCAAAATTTGAAGAAAAGTATAGATGAAAATTTCAGTAAAAAAAGGTTTTCTCAGGTTTTTAGTTATAATATAGAATCAGTTAAACAAAAATTTAATGAGTTAACAAAAACTGCTCAGGTAAGTTTGTTAAAGGAGTACACTTTTAATGAATTTAGTACTGAATATAAGAGTAATTTATCAGATAATGATATAGAAGCTAATAAAAAATATATTGAACAACTAAGGAATATGATTAAAACTAATAATAGTTGGTATAAATCTTTCTTTGAAAATTTCCGTGTTTCTAGAGAAATTTTATTACTTGCAATTATTTTATTAGATAAAGAGGATAAAGAATATTTAGTTTTAAAATATGATGAAAATTTATGTAGAAAGAATAGGAGAGAAGATGTTGGCAGTGAAGTTATAAGTTATGTATCTTTAAAAGTAATGCCTAAAATAGAAAGAAACATAGAATCTATTAATAAATTTATTCCAACTAATTTATTAGAGACTTTAAAAAGTATGCTTAATATAATTGATACAAGTCAAATTTTTACCAATTTAGAAATGGTCGAAAGAATAAATTCACTTATAGCAGATTACATTTATAAAATAAATATTTGTGAAGTCTTTTCTAATATTAACTCTAAATCTTTGAGTGAATTAGTTAATAAATTACCTAAAAAAGAAAGAGATTTATTACTTAAAGAATACAGTTTTGATTATAATTCTAGAAGAGTAGAAATTAGTGAAGAAGAAAGAAATATTAATAAAACTACTATAGAAAAATTAAAAATATGGATTGATAATTACTTAAAGTATTCAAATTTTGTACAATTTTTTGATAGTGATTGGGAACATATATTAAGTATACTAAATAACTTAGAATTATCTGATAAAGAATTTTTATCTAATATGTATAAAAATGGTTATTCTAATGAACCAAATGTTGATATGATAATTTATAAAAAACATATAGATCGTTTAGAAGTAATCATTAGAAAAATAAATAATAAAGCAAACTTGCATAATGAAAAAGTAGAACTATCTAAAGAGAAAGTTGCTTTAACAATATTTGATGTAGTTAAAAGTCAGAATTTAAATGAGATTATAGTTGCTTGTGAAGAATTAAATATCATAGAATATATGAGAATATTATTTGGAGAAAATTTAGATGGAGAAATGTATTTCATGGTTACATCTTTGGAGAGATTTATGACTTCTTCTATTGTTTATAGATTAAATTCACAAATAGAAAATAAAAAAAGACAAAAACAAAATATTTCGTTATATGAGTATTATATTAGCTACAAAAGAGACAATGAAAGTCTAAATGATTTTAAATCTAGGCTTAACGAAATAATAAGAACAATTGACTCAAAAAAAGTAAAAACAATTTTGTTTAATAGATTTTATGATGACGTAAAAGATGTAATATCTATACAAGATATAGATATTACTAACACTAGTATTAGTTTATCTAGTGTTAATGCGATGATTACTAATAAGCTAGCACTTCAAAATTTATATTATGCTAGAGAAAGAGGATTAGACTATAAAGAAACATTGTTTAATAGAAGAAGCATATTTTTAGTAGAACATTTTTATGATGGCGTTTCTTTAACCGATATAAAATCAGAACTAAATCTGCATAATGAAAGAACTATAGAATTATTCAAATTGAAATTTGGAGAAAATTTGGATGAACTAGGAAAAGTAGGTATTTTTGATTCTAAAGATTTAGAACTAATGCAAAGAGTAATGTCTAAAATTAATAAAAAACTGTATTTAAAAGATTTGTTATTAAACATAGTTAATAAGTTTAGAACAACTCTAGAGTTTAATATTTTAAAAGAAGAATTTGGAGATATAGAATCTTTAGTTACTATGAGTGAAAAATATTTAGGAAATTATTTAAATGCCCAAGAAGTAATAGAATATTGTGATATGACTCTTAATTTAAGGAGAAAGAAATGATTACAGAATATAAACCTTTCTTCTCTTTATTTAATTCACCTAAGGAAAAAGTATTAAAAGTTTTAAGGTCATTAACATTTGAAGAAAGAAAATTACTTTATAAGAAGTACCATAGAGACTTAAAAAATACAGAGATAATTTACAATCTTACAGAAGAAGAAAATAAAGAAATAAATGAAAGAATTATTAGGAAGATAAGGCTAAGATTAAAGAGAATAGAAGAAAATATGTGTCTTATATCTATATATGATGTATTTCCAAACGAAACATTAAGTGATATTAAGCAAGCTATGATTCAAATAAAGTTGTTAAATTATTTTCAAAAATTGTTTGGTAGTAAACTTACTGGACTTTGCTATACTTATAAAGATGATAGTAAAAGTAATATAAGTAAAGAGAATGTTTATAGAATTAAACAAAGATTGGCTAAAAATAAAGGAATACATAGAGTAAGAATAATAAGACCATTTGTTTCTTTATTTCTAAAGTACAAAAAACTAGATGAGACATATGAAGATTTTGAAGATAGATTAAAAATATATGTCAATAATATGAGTAATAAATATAAAGAAGTAATTTATTCTTTATATAATGAAGATTTAAACAATGTTATTTTAAAACATCCTAGTTCTAAAGAAGATAGAAAGATTTTTTCAGAAGCCTATAGTGTTATTATAGCTAAACTTCAAAGAGATTTAGACACAGAAAGAAATAGAAATGTGCGTAAGTACGAACATATTTTAACTCTATTTGACAATGGAACTACATTGGAAGAAATAAGACAAAAGTTAAGATTAAACGAAAATATTTATATGCTTTCTAAGAAAAAATATGGAGAAGATTTAAACACTCCTAGTGATTATGGAACTTTAAGCAGAAAAGAAAATCAAAAACTTTATGACTTTTATAATAAGGTAAATGGCATGATTTTTAGAGAAAAAAGAATGTCTGCCTTTATAATGGCTAAAAACATGTTTGATTCTCCAGTACATAAGGCATTTAGTGAAATATATGGTTCATCGCTTGCTTATGCTTTAGTTTTGTATCTTAATTTTAGTGAGTATTTAAGTTTAAATGAAATATGTGATTTATCCAACAACGACATGGAGGATTTGTTAAAAGTAATTAACAATTATGAGGAATTAGGTGATGATGTTGACTACAAAAAGAATATTAGAAGATACTTTAAAAGATTATGATAACTTAGATTTATCAAAAGAATTAAGTGATGAATTCTTTAATAAATTTAATCATCCTAAAGACAAAGTGTTATTAGTTATCAGCACTTATCCTTTAAGGGATAAAATTTTATTATATAAAAGATATGGTAAAAGTTATAATGGTCCGCTTAATACTTTTGAAATTATATTCATTAACGAGACAATCTTACACAAGTTACAAAAGGCTTTAGATAGCCTTGATGTCACTAGGAAGTTAGTTTATTTAAGAGATATCATTAATGAAGATGAAGAGTTAATTATAACTGTTTCTAAGAAATGTGACCTTTATGATTACTTATCTAATAAGTTTGGTAAAGATTTAAAACAACCAATACTAATCAGTTACAAGAATATAGATAATGCTATTTATAGGGAAAAAAAAGAAAAACTTCAAAGAGAAATACAAAAGTTTAAAGGGATACATAGAATTAAATTAATAAAACCTTTTCACGAAAAATTTATAAAGTTTAAAAGAGCAGATGAAAGTTATGAAGATTTTGCAAAAAGAGTTAATAAAATTGTTTATGCTCATTTGAATGAAACTTTATTAGGTGAAGTGAAGCTCACTTATAATGAAAATTTGCTTAATGTTATAGATTGTGGAAGATACAAAAAAGGTGAAACTCATACAGAGAGATTATTAAAAGCATATAATATTGTTAAACTATATTTAATTAAGCAAAATGAAAGAGTTAATAATCCTAGACATTATTCTCCTGTTGAATCTATATTAAGAGAAGATATAAACTTAGAAGAATTATTAGTAGAACTTGCTAAGATAAATGTAAGAACTCTAGAATTAATGAAACTTAAATATGGAGAAGATTATCAGCATCCAAGTGTTGTCACCACATTAAGTAAAGAAGATAATAAGTATTTGACAGATACAATTTTATATGCAAGAAAAAGAATAAGAGCTAGACACAAGTAACAAGATTTATAAATTTGTATAAAATATAAGTGTTTTTTTGAGTTTAGGTAAAAATAAATCTTTACATGAAAAAAATCAGAATTGTGAATAACTTTTCTGATTTTTTTGCTTTAAAATTAAGGAAAACCATTCCAAGATTTAGTATAATTAAATTGGTAAAATAAATCATTACTAAA
>CAJUGE010000013.1 GCA_910586295.1 uncultured Bacilli bacterium
AAAATGAAAATGGTTTATGGTCGCATGTAGAAAGTATTAATGGTCCACTTATGCGTTTTGGAAACTATAATCCTATTTATTATAATACTGAACTATCATTTGTAAGCTTTTTTACTCTTAAAGTCAATAAAGAAAAAATAATTAAAAGAGTTTATAATCTACGAGAAATGTGTTAAAATATAATTTATACAGGAGGGTTATCTATGAATTTTAATGAAGAATTAGAAAAATTAATGCAAACTAAAATACAACTTATTTCTAAATTAAAAAGTATTGAAACTGAGTTAAAGAATTCTAAAGAACAAGAAATATTACAACATAATGATAAGATGGATACATATCATAAATTAGTGGAATCTTATTCCTGTTTTGATTCAAAAAAAATTGGAAATATAATTGCAAGTTTAGTAACAGCATTTGAAGGAAAAGAATATATTTATCAAGAATGTTTATGTTGTCCTCACTTTGACCAACATTATTATATTAGAATAATTATTGATAAAGAAAATAAACGTGATTATTATGGTTCAATTATAGGTGGTGGGAAAGTAATTTGTTTATCTTCTTGTAAGGTTGATCCAAATAGTGCATTATCTTGGAGTTCAGTTGAAACACAAATTCCATTTTATCGTGCAAATACAACTACTCATTTTTTAGATACATGTGTTAAATTTGATGATTTTTATTATGTTAAAAATTTTATTGATGAACTGATTTCATATAAATTAGAACACAATTTAAAAGAAATCTCATCTAAAGAATTGAGAAAATTAATAGGAAATTTCATTTCATCTAGAATTGGACAAATTGAGTTACTTAAAGAGAATAGATTATTAATTCAACAACAAGAAGATTTAAAACAAAAAGCTGGAGAATATGAACGAAGTCAAAAATTGTTATTGCAAGAGTTTCATTCATCAGATTCAAGTAGGTGTAGAGTTAGAGATAGGAAGCCTCGTAGTTTCAAGCCTCCTATTTTAAAGGATATAGATCCAATAATGTACAACGTACTACATTATTAAAAAAGTATTAATGAAAAAAGAAGTGGTTGTTCACCTTATAAGATTAAATCAGCTGAATATAAGCCTTCTCCTACTGCATATATAATATACTGTATTAACATTTTAACTGGTTGGTTTTGAGGGTTATTAGCTATTAATAATTTATAGAAATAAAAGTTTGAGTTTGTTGTTTTTTCATAAGTTAGAGTAAAGTTATTTTAAAATAATAATTTTTAAATTTTTATTTCTTATTTTATATACAATTGACCTTTATCCTATAAACTTATCTTAAAGATGATTAGTTGAGTTCTAAATCATCTTTTTCTTTTTCTTTTTGTACAAAACCATTTTCAATATATTCTATATCTTCATCATTAAGAATATCTTCATCCGTCATATCATTTATTACTTGTTCATAAATTTTATCTTCATTTTTAGAACTAAACAACTTATCTTGGAAGAAATCTCGTATTCTTTGCCATAGATGTTGCCATGCTAGAATTATTTTCTCTAATTTTGTTATTTCTTTTTCTAGTGATGTAATCTCTTTTCTTTGTTTAGCTATTTTATTTTGTTTAGAAATATTTTGTTTTTCAAGAGTTTTAATTCTCTCTGATTGCTTATTAACTTTTACTTGTAATTCATTAACTTCTATATCATGATTCTTTAAATCATGCTCAAAATTTTCCATAAGATAAGTTAAGTCATCTACATTTTTTATATCACTCACATTAACATTTACATTATCAATATATTCATTAAGAACTTTTATTTCATTATCATTTATAAGATAATTATTTTTAGAAATTTTTGTAAGTTTTAAATTATCAATTATCTCTTTAACTTGTTTTGATTTTAGTAGAGTAGTTTCAGTTTGTTTATTGACTTTATCTAATCTTTCACGATTCCGATCTGCACGTTCTTTTAGATAAACATATTCTTTTTCCATATTTTTTGTCTGTATATCTTTATTTCTACCTTTTAACTTTGCTTTTAAACTTTTATTAGAATTATAAACTTTATTAAAAGAATTGATACAATAAATTCTCATTGTATCTTGAATCTCTCTTAACGATTCTTTTGTAAATATAGTGGACTTACCAACTTGTTTGCTCATACCGTTTTTGTTTCCTTTTTTTATGGGAACACCAACAATATGCAAATGTGGACTTGCTTCATCATAATGAACTACTGCATTAGCAACTTTAAATGATGGAACAACCTTTTCTAAATCTTGTATTTGTTCTTTAAAAACTTGTGTCATTTTCTTTTTAAATTCTTCATCTTTATCACTCCAGAACTTCATATCTCCAAGTTCAATAATAATCTCACAAGCCAAATCATTTTTATCATTATTGGAAATGTGAGAGAAATAATCTTCAATCTTTCTATCATTTCTTTTTTGTTTTTCGTTGTACTCAATTCTTGATTTATCAAATTCATCAATATAAAGTTTCTTCACATCTTCATAAAGACTATCTGTTCCATAAATCAATTCTATAACTTTTTTATTGTTATTATATTTTCTTAAATTATGTTTATCAACTTTTGATAAAGCCTGTGCATTTTGAATTGCATTGTTATTAAATTGAGTATTTTTTACATTTTTATTTTTCATTGTTTGTCTTGATTTTTTGCTTTTGTTTTTATCATTTCCTATATGAAATGAGTAAGATAATTCATCTATAATAATCACTTCCTTTTCTATTATTCTTTTGATATTATAAACACTCATAGAGTGGGTAGAAAATAATGTCAAAACTTCTAACTCCCTATATATTTTGACGCAAGCATCAAAATATGGGAGCTAAGGTTTACCACCTTAGGATCCGTTTGCCTTATTTCGGAATATTCCAAAACTAACGTAATGGAATAAACCTACATAAGTCATAATAAAAATTATTCGTAGATTCCACAAACTTCGTAAGTGAAATCACTCACAATTTTATCTTACAAACTATCGCCACTTTCATCGAACTTCGTTCAACAAAACGTGTCACGTTTGTATTACTTTTTAGAAAAAAGTAAACAAAAAAATATGGTTATTGCAATCCATATTCATTAGTATTTTCTAATTCATTTTCAATAAATAATACATCTTTTGTATCTTCATCATATCTAAAGTATGCTTGTTTTTCTTCTTTATCAATTACCTTTATAGTATCTTTATCATATAAAAATATTTGAAATGAGAATATATCTAGGTTCTTTTTCAAATACTCTAATACCTTAAACTGATTGATAGTTTCCACATGATTCTTTGATATTTCATCATTAGTTAATTGTTTCATTTGTATTTTCCTTTCCATTTTCCATACACTCAAGTAAAGTGTTCTCATAATTCTGTATTATAATTTTTGGAATAAATTCTTTTATAGAATCCACATCATTATTAAAATAATCTAATAATTGTGGTATTAAATATTTAAAAAAATAATTCATTTTATCAACCCCCTTAAAATAAAAAAGAGATACATTTCTATATCTCAATTTGTAGAATAGTAAATTTATTTTTCTCAAACTTTGAACTTTTTTCTTGTGGAATTATTTGTATTACATCATCAGTTTTTAATTCTTTAATATCAAATGTGTCTGCTATTATTGTTGTTTCTCTTATGTTATAAAAGTTTCTTAAAGATGTTACATAGTCAGTTTTCTCTTGTTCCTTTTTATAATTAGATAGAATAACATCTCTTTCATTAACATTTATAATCATATCAAAACAATCATTTCTAAACATATAACCTATGTTTTCTATCTCATTTTTGTTAAATATTACATTTATAATAGATACATTATAATCTTTATCAACTTCAATTTCTATCTCATCTATATACTTGTTAATTATATATTGCTTTTGTTCTTGACTTAACTTTTTCCATAAATTATTGGTTTTTACATAACTTGATTTTTGTTTCATTTTTTCTATTTCTTTTAAATTAAATATTGTTTCAATATCTTGCTTATACTCTAAAGATTTTTGTAGTTGTTCTAGTTCTTCTATTTTATTTTTAGTTAATTCTAATTCTTTTTCAATGTCTTTTAATTCACTGGCTAAATTAATAGGTTCTAAAAGTCCATCAATAAATGCTTTCTTAATACGATTAGATTTTTCCTTTAGTTCATTTTCAATCTTTTTATATTTCTTTATTTTGTTTTCAGTATCTTGATTAAGTGTTGGTTTAAAAGAGTTATCAACAATTAAGAAGAAGTCTAACATATCATTTAAAAATTTCATCAATGATTTTTCAATTTTAGTTTCATTTACTCTGATATTGCAATTAGCACATTTATAGTAAACGTGTTTAGTTTTATTCTTACTTGTACTAGAACTTCCACCCATTATCTTACCACATTTAGGACATCTCATTTTTTGCATAAATATGTAAGTAAGTTTTCTATGGAAGTTCTTTAGATTTTTCTCTTTTCGTTTTTGCACCATTTCAAATGATGTCTTATCAATGATTGCTGGAACAACATCTTCAAATATTTGTGGTTCTCCATTAGTTCTTTTTCCATATTCCATGTTACCAATGTATAATTGATTAGATAAAATCTTATCAACTGTTGTAGTAGGCCAACGTCTATTTAATACTTCTTCTTCATTAAATATTTTACATATTGAACATACTGCTAAACCATCTAAATAAAGTCTAAATATTCTTCTTACTACATCAGCTTGAATCTCATCTATAACAAGTTCTTTGGTATTATCTAACTTTGTATAGCCAATAGGTGGTTTTCCACTTAAATGGCCTTTTTGTGTGCCAGGCATGGCATATAGCTAGGTGGTGAAAGTCCACTATACGCGTAAGTATCTGCGAAGTATTAGAGAAGCACAACGCATTAACAGTGATGTTAGGGCTAAAGGAAGTGTGGAACAAAATCGTGGCTCAACGAACAGAAACTTGATACCAAGGCTGTATAAACGGATAAGGTTACAAAACAAACTAAAGTCCAAAAGATACACGTAACTTTATGCAGTAAATCAAGTGAGTAAACGAGGAAAGTTATATGTCTTACCCTGGGAGATCTCATGAACATATTAGTCAGGAAACGACGAGAAGTACAAAGAACTAGTATGGTCGAAAAAGGTTTACCATGAGAAGTCAGCCGAGGTCATAGTACTAGCTAATCACTAGGAAGGGCTGAACAATTTGTAGTGTTTAAGTACACTAAGATTATGTTAGTCATAAATCAGAATAAATAAAAGGTAAACAAGTAGAACGTATATCTATATATAAATCCTTAAAAGATAAGTGACTAATGTTGAAATTAGAAAGGAAAGAACGAGTATGGAATTACTAGAAAAAATCTTAGATGACAAGAATTTGTTTGAAGCATATAAACAAGTCTATAAAAATAGAGGAACAAGCGGAGTAGACGGAATAACCGTTGAAGAACTTGGTGTGTATATGTTTAAACATAAAGAAGAAATAAAAGAACAAATAAGGAATAGGAAATATAAACCTAGTCCAGTAAGAAGAGTTTACATACCAAAAGAAAATGGAGATAAAAGAGGACTTGGAATACCAACAGTAGTAGATAGGTTAATACAACAGGCAATAGTACAAGTACTGTCTCCGATATATGAACAACAATTTAGTGAAACAAGTTATGGTTTTAGACCAAACCGTTCATGTGAAATGGCTATTATTAAATTATTAGAATATTTTAATGATGGTTATACTTGGGTAGTGGATATAGACTTACAAAAGTTCTTTGATACAGTATGTCATGATAAATTAATATCTATTATTATGAAGACAATTCATGATGGAGAGTTAGTGTCATTGATAAGAAAATATCTAGTAAGTGGAGTAATGGAAGACGGAGTAATAAGTCCAACTAAAGTAGGTACACCACAAGGCGGAAATTTATCACCGTTATTATCTAATATCATGTTAAATGAATTGGATAAAGAACTTGAAAAACGAGGCTTAAGATTTACCAGATATGCAGATGACTGTATAATCGTAGTACAAAGTGAAAAAGCAGCAAATAGAGTAATGGAAAGTATAACAAAATTTATTGATAAAAAACTAGGATTAAAAGTTAATGTAGAGAAAAGTAAAGTATCGAGACCAAATCAAATAAAATATTTGGGATTTGGCTTTTACTACAGCAAGGCGGGTATTATCAAACCCAAGCCACATTTGAAATCAATTCAAAAGTTTAAGAGAAAGTTAAAACAACTTACAAAAAGAAGTTGGAGCATCTCTTTAGAAAATAGAATTATCAAGTTAAATCAAGTTACAAGAGGTTGGATAAATTACTTTAGAATTGCAGATATGAAGATACATCTTACTAATATTACAAGTCATTTAAATCGAAGAATAAGGTGTATCATATGGAAGCAATGGAAAACATGTAAACATAGACATCAATGTTTATTGAAGTTGGGTGTATCAAAAGAAAAGGCTAAAAGAACTGCGTATAGTAGAGCCAGTTATTGGCATAATTCTATGTCTATAGTAGTAAGTGTAGCAATATCTAATGAAAGACTTAAAAGAAAAGGACTAGTATTTCCACTAGCCCATTATATAAAAGTACATACTGAAATATAGATTGAACCGCCGTATACCGAACGGTACGTACGGTGGTGTGAGAGGGACAAATTAATTTAGTTAATTTTCTCTACTCGATTCGCTGCTCCTACAAGCCCAAATTTAGTTCTTTCACTTGTTCTTTCTATTTCTAATTGAGCAAGTATAGTAATCATACGAATAAAGAATTTACCATTTGCAGTTTCAGTATTTATATCTTCAGCAACACTTTCTAAACTACAATTATATTCTTCTAACATATTACAAATAGTTTCCAAATCTCTAATAGAACGAGTTAGTCTATCTAACTTATAAACAATTATCTTATTGATTTTACCATTTTTCATATCTTCAATCATTTCTTGAAACTTTGGTCTGTTGGTATTTTTAGCCGAAACTCCTTCTTCTCTATATACTTTGTAAATCTCATAACCCTTATATTCACATAACTTTTGTAGTCTATCTTCTTGTTCATCTAAACTATGACCGAATCTTGACTGATCTTCAGTAGATACACGTGGGTATAGACCACAAATTACTTTTGTTTCTTCTTGTTTCATTTCACTTTCCTTTCTTTTGGAAGAAACTAAAAAACACAAGAGAGTATTTTCCCTTGTGTATAAAACAACTAAAATCTTTTATAAGCCGAATCCTTATGTAGAATTATTTTCTACCATATCAAGTTTAGCATCATGACTAGGTAAAGTCTAGGCAAATTTCGTGTAAAATTTAGGTAAAAAGTAGGAAGAAAAGATGCAACTATTACTTAATACTATTCGTTGTATTTAAGATAGTAATGTATTTAGTAAATGAAACTATTGCATTTTCTCTAGGTAAATAAACCTTTTCTATATCATCATAGAGTAGAGCGATTAAAGTGTTTTTAGAGTTGCTAACAATTATTCTATGTGGTTCTCTAACACTTAAATTAGTTTTGTTAAACTTGATGATATGCCCTGATAAAAACTTAATATCTAAATTAGAAGTACTAACTTTCATTTTTAGTTTTTTCTTAATATCACTAGGGAAATCTAAAGTTTCTATGGTCGTTTTCATAAATATTCATCAACTCCTTTACTAAATGAAAAAAGCCATAATATCAAATACTATGGACTTGTTTTATATAAAGAAAACTCGCTTACTATTTCTAGTGTGCGAGTATTAACCTCAATGGAGCAGGTGATGGGAATCGAACCCACGTTAGCAGCTTGGAAGGCTGAAGTTCTACCATTAAACTACACCTGCGTTTCTAATTACGTTTTTAATTTTACTAGATAGTTATTATAAAGTCAATAGATTTGGTAAAAAAAATTATAAAATCGTTACAGTTAGTGATTTCTATGTTTAATTAAAAATATTCTAGTTTCAAATTATGAGTTTTAGTCTTGGTAGAATTGTAACTAAAATTTATAATAGTAGTGGTTTTAGTTATATTATTATTATATTTCTTAAAATAATATTATCTAATATAATATATGTTATTTATCGTTAAGTGTTACTGTAACTTGAAAATGTTTTTTTATTATGTTAAACTAAAGTTAAGAAAAGGTATGGTGATAAGGTGAGAAAAGTACCATTAAAAAATTATATAATATTGTTTTTTGTATCTGTGGCAACAATTATTTTGGTTTTTTATGTAAATGCTTGGGCTAGGGCATATAAGGAAGATAAGCTTAGTATAAGTCCTCTGAGTAGTGTTCTTAATGAGGTGGGGCCAGAAGAGATTACACAAACTTTGTCTGAGACTAATGAAGTTATCTTGTATATTGGGTATAATAATAGTCAAAAGTTATACGATTCAGAAAATAATTTGTTGGATTATATAAGAAAGCATGATTTGGCTGATAAAGTTATATACGTTAATGTTAGCAATAAAATGAAAGATGAAGAGTATATTAATATTTTAAAAGAATCTTTTGTTAATATTCAAGATGATATAAAAAAAGCACCAATGCTTATTTATGTTAAGAATGGAAAAGCCTTAGAAGTTATCAAATCTACTGGTGGAATTGTAAGGAAAAAAGATATAGCTTTATTAAATAAAATTTATGAGTTGGAGTAATTTATAATGTCTTAGTTAAAAAAAATACCATATTTCTATGGCATTTCTTTATATTCTACTAAATTTAGTTTTTCTATTTAATACTAATAATGTAATTGCACCTACAGCAATCATGCATATACCCGCGATCATGTAGTTTTCTATTCCTGTTTTTGGGTTTTCTACTGCTTCTTTTAGTATTCTAATAGTTGGACTACAAATTTCATCATCTACAGTTGAATCATTTGGATAACTATCATCAAATGAAACACCATTAGTACCAGTACCACTTATTTTAATTTGTCTATTAGTTCTTAGATTTAGTTTATCTACAATGCTTTCATCTACAACACTTTTAAGTGATAATGTATAGGTTAATTTTTCAACTTGGTTTATACCAATATTTCCTGGTGTCCAAATAACTTGATTGTTTGCACTGTCATAACTTGCAGTTCCAGTAGTTGTAGCAACATTTTTGATTTCAAAGTTATTTAATATATAACTATCAAAAGTTACGCTACCATTAACATTTTGTTTAGCACTTGGTAGATATGTAGCAAGTTCAGTAGTAAAATTTAATTTTGATGATATTTCTGATGTAGCAACTTCATACTTAACACCACTTTCAAATATTGTATTAAAGTTATCGTTTACAGTACCTAGATTGATTCCATATGCTATAACTTTTATACCTTTTGTTTTTAGTCCCTCCATTTTGCTTTTTAATGCTGTTACTTGTTCAGTAGTTAAAGTTCCTAAAGAACCTGTATAAACAATTAAAACTTTGTTATCAACGTTACTACTAGAAAATTTTTCAGAAGCATAATCGATTGCGTCAAATATAGCACCATCATTACCAACCTCAGCAGTCTTTATGTTTTCTAGTGCATTAATTATTCCTGTTGTATCTGGTTCTATAACAGAAACTGCTGATTCACTACCATTTTTTGTAGTATATGCTACACCTTGTTTTAAGTTGTCCATTTTACTTATAGTATCTGCATTAGTTTTAATAGAGTCTATAACATTATTTTTGATGCTTGAAACAGCATTACTATTATCGATAGCGTACATTACTTCAGTAGTTTTAGAATTGTTTAATATAATTTCTATATTAACTTCACCATTAACTAAGTCACTAGTTTCGGTATTTATTGTATTTAAAATACTCGCACCGTCTGAACTTAGAGTTTTAGCTGAATCATTTTCACTAACGATTTGTATTCTGTTGTTCGCAGCATTTAATGATAAGACTCCTAATAGACTTACACTTACAAGAAGTGTTCCTATTAAAAATTTCTTTTTCATTTTATCCTCCTTCTATTATTATAACCATATTATATCACGTGAAACATAAAAATCAAATAAAAAGAAACTTTATTAACATAAAAATATGTGGTAAGATAATATTAACAATAGGAGAAGAGAAATATGAAGGTAATTAGTATAACTATAAATAAATCTGCTTTTCTTGTGGAAAAAGTAAAGGTTAAGAATAAAAATAATGTGGATAATGGTCAAGTTATTAACAATACTTTTTATTATACAGAAAAATATATTAAAAAACATAATGAAGAAGTTAAGGAATTACTAAGTAATAAGAGTGTTGATAAAGTAATATATAAAGATTTTGATTCGTTTTTTGCATTATTTTCTTTGGTGAATGTTACAAATATTAACTTTAATGTGAAAAAAGCTCTTTCTAATAGGGTTATGGATACTTTGATTCAAGATAATAATTTGAGAATTTTAGAGTGCTATTTTATGCCTAGTGATTATGTTCATCAGTTCGCTATTAAAAATATTTCTATTAAATTTAATAATGATATGCTTTTTAGTAGTGAATTTATTCGTGATAATGAACTTAAAAATATGAAGCATATTTATTATAAAAGAAATGTTAAATTTTATAGAGAAGAGGATGTCAAAAATAATTTAGAAAGCTTTTTGAGTGTTAATAGTCATTTGGAAAAGATTCATTTATATTTTTATTCTGATGATGTTATAACTTTTATAGTAGATAAGTTAAATAATAATAATTTTAATGAAACAAGTATTTTTATACATCAAAATGAGGAAGATATTAAAGAGATATCAAATAGTACTAGTTTTTTGAAGAAGGTAAATAAAAAGTTTAGTGAAAATGGTAATAGAGAGATAAAAATTATTTATTCTGATGAATATTTTAAAGAAAATATTTTTAAACAATTAACGCTTAATGGACTTAAGATGTGCATGGTGATTCTACTTTATTTGGGTGTTGTGTTTACAGTTAGTCAAAAGTACCATGAGTATTTAGCTATTCTTAATATTAGAAAGTTAGAAAGTACTTTAGCTAATGATATTAATAAAATAATAATCGATGATATAGATGATACAGAGATAAATGTTCCTGTAATAGAAGAACCTTCTGTTCCTAATGATGAACAAGAGGAACAACCTAAAGAATATATAAATTATTATGCTAATATCCCAACTTCCTTTGATAGACTTTTAGAGATAAATAGTGATGTTGTGGGATGGCTTCAAGTAAATAATACTAAAATTAATTATCCTGTAACACAGTCTAAAGATAATATTTATTATTTGGAACATGATATTTATAATAAAGAAATTATTACTGGTTGGATTTATATGGATTATAGAAATAATAGGGATGAGTTAGATGATAATACTATTATTTATGGTCATAATTTGATTAGTGGTTATATGTTTGGGGACTTAATTTTGGCTGGTGAAAAGTGGTGGTATAATAATCCACAGAATCAAATTATTACTTTTAATACTTTAGGTAAAGAAATGAAATGGAGAATTTTTTCTGTATATAGGACTGATTATACTACTGATTATTTGAAAACAAATTTTTATAATGATGAACAGTTTATGGAGTTTGTTAATTTAATAAAGGGAAGAAGTATAAATGATTTTAATGTTAATGTGAAGCCTGGTGATAAAATTTTAACATTGTCTACTTGTACTGGTAGTAATGATAGAAGACTTGCTATACATGCTGTTTTGATTTAGAATGTATTATAGAGAGGAGCTGATTTTTTGAAAAAATTACTTGTGTTTTGTCTAATGCTTTTTAGTGGATTATTAGTGATGGAGGCTGATTGTGAGTATAGTGAGTTAAGGGAGTTAAATACTTTGGCGAGTTATATTCAAACTAATTATGAGTTTAATGAGGAATCCAAAAAGTTTGATATTACTGTTACTAATTTAACAGATAAATTTTATATTTTTTATGAGAATAAGTATTATGAACCTAGTGGTGGTACTGTTATTATTAGTGGTATAGATGAAGGAACTCGTGTTTCTGCTGAAGTTGTTGTGTCAGTAAATAGTGAATGCTATAATGAAAAACCTAGAATGTTATTTGTGAATATTCCTTATGTAAATCAGTATTATAAATCAAATTTATGTGTTGGACACGAGTCACTTCATGTGTGTAACTCTAGATTTTTAGATTATAGAATCAGTGAAACTACTTTTTTATCTCTTATAAATGAAGATAATAAAGTAAATGAAGATGATAAGAAAGATGATGATAAAATTAAAGTAGAAAAGCCTAGTTTTGTGGATAAGACTTTTGAAATAGTGAAAGATTATTCTATTCCATTTGTTATTGTTGTGGTTGTATCTGGACTTACTATTTCGTTCTATAGTGTTATAATTAGAAAGATTAAACATGGTCTGTAGATGTCAATTATTATTGTTGTCTTTTATTTTGTATGTAAAATAACTTTACTTAATGTATTTTATATTGGTGTAAACTATTCTTGTCTATAAAATATTTTAAAGAAAATAAAAGCGTTTTTCATACCTAACGTCGTATATAGTAAGTAGAGGGTAAGTAACCCACCAGAAGGAGAAGCTATGTATGATTTAAAAGTTAAAGAAGAAGTAATGAGTAATTATAAATATCTAGTTTCAGATGTTGTTTTTAAATATATTTTTGGTATTCAAAAGAATAAGAGATTTACTGTTAAGCTATTATCGGTACT
>CAJUGE010000014.1 GCA_910586295.1 uncultured Bacilli bacterium
AGTTGTTTTAGCGTTTTTTTTGCTTTTCTATGCCTTTTTTGCTTTTTCCTTTATTTCTCTTTTAATTTTATTTCTATATGCTATCTTAGTTTTTTCTGTACATTATCTTTTTTACATAAAATAATTATTATTGAAATTTATTTCTAGTTTTCAAACTAAAATTTTTATCTATTTTTTTGGTGTATTTTGAATTTCCGTAAGAATATCTCTACTTTAATCTTTACAAACTTTTTATTATTTTTATATTAATTTATAGTTACTATTTTTTATTTTTTTCCCTTTTTATCTTCCTTTATTTTTACTATTATCTCTTAAAGGCTTACATCCCATACTCTTTAGCTTTTTTCCACATTTCTATTTTTTTATTTTTAATATTAAATTTCTATTTTTTATATTCTTCATTCTTTTAAGCTTGCTTCTCTCTTAGCTTTGCCAATCAAAGCTTCATATTTCGATTTTAAGCCTTTTTTATTAAAAAAGCATATACTTTTATGTAATCGAGTAGGAACTGAATAATTATTTTATTCAGTGTCCTCTCACACCACCACTGCATGCCGTTCGGCACAGGGCGGTTCGATAGAATTAATACTTTAACAGTATACACTAGAAAGGCTTAGGTAACCTAATCTTTCTAGTCTTTTGTTATTTAATACTCGGTGCATAAATGGTGTATCTGATATTCTCCAATAAGACTTTCTTGTATTTGCATATTCCCATGCTTTTGAACTCCCTATACCTAGTCTCTTCAAATTATCATATTTTGTCTTAGTTTTCTTCCATTGTTTCCAATAACACATTCTTATTCGTCTTCGTATCCATTTGTCTAGTGTTTGTGCTATTTTCTCCATATTTGCTATTTTGAAGTAGTTTACCCAACCTCTTATAACTTGCTTTAGTCTCATATATCTTGTTTCCATACTCATTGCATTACTTCTTGATGTTATTTCTCGTATTTTATCTTTAAACTTTGCTATTGACTTTGGGTGTATCCTTATTTCTACTTTACCTTTTGCTTGATAAAATGAAAATCCTAGGTATTTTATTCGCCATGGTCTTTCTACCTTGCTTTTGTTTTTGTTCACCTTTAGCCTTAATTTCGTTTCGATAAATCTTGTAATGTTTTCCATTACTCTTTCTGCTGATTTCCTTGATTTTGTGAATATTACGCAGTCGTCCGCATAGCGAACAAACTCCAAGCCACGCTTTTCTAGTTCTTTATCTAACTCATTAAGCATTATGTTGCTAAGTATTGGAGATATATTTCCTCCTTGTGGTGTTCCTTCCTCTGTCTTTTCAAATACTCCATTTACTAGTACCCCTGCTTGTAGATATTTTCTTATTATTGATACAACTTTATCTTCATTAACTGTTCTTCTTATTATCGATATTAGCAAATCTTGATTTACTGTATCGAAGAATTTCTCTAGGTCTAAATCTACTACCCATTTATATCCATTATTCATTATTTCTTTAGCTTTTAAAACTGCATCTTGTGCACTTTTATTTGGTCTAAATCCATAACTATTTTCTGAAAATTTCGGTTCATAGATTATACTTAGTTGTTGTGCTATTGCTTGTTGTATCACTCTATCTACTACTGTTGGTATTCCTAGTTTTCTTTTGCTTCCGTCTGTCTTCGGTATTTCTACTCTTCTTACTGCTTTAGGATTATATCTCCCTTCTCTAATGTCTTTCTTGATTTGTTCGCCATTTTCCTTTAGATATTGTAGAAGTTCATCTACTGTCATATCATCTATTCCACTGGCTCCCTTATTTGCTTTCACTCTTTTAAATGCTGTATTCATATTGTCTTTTGAAAGTATCTTCTCAAGTAATTCATTAGTTACTGTTTTAGTATCGACTTCTTCTAATTCAGACACATCAAGAATACTAGGTACTTCTACATTACCTTCTGTTTCCAACATATTCTCTTGTAGATAGTCTTCTATTTGAAGTTGTCTACCATTTTTGTATTCTTGATTATCTTTCATCAAAAAAAAATCCTCCTATCGTTCAGTCCTTCACAAATTGTATATATCCAATTTGCTAGTATGACCTCTGCTGACTTCTGATATTTCACTCTAATATCACTATTAGCATTTTCATATCTATTTCAAGATATTTCCAAAATATCAGACCTCCCCAGGTAAGAACAACAACCTTCCTCTCATATATCTGCCACATTTACTGTATGAGCCTCGAATAGTTATTGGGCTTTGCTTTGTTTAGCAAGCTCGCCCAGCTCAATTCAGCCTTATATGTGATTTCTGTTCGTCAGACCGAGATTTTGCGACTTTGACTTCTTTCAGATTCCTCCTCACGAAGGACACCCTTGCCATTTACTAACGGTTCGCCACTATCAGGCACCGTAAGGGACTTTTCACCCTCAAGTTGTTGCCCATGCTAGGCACACTAAAAAATGAGGATTAAAATCTAAATTTTAACCCCCATCAATTAAATTATGCTATTTTGTTTTGTTTAATCTAATATTCTATTTTCTTCATTTTAAATATCATTCAATAAATTTTCTTGTTGGTGAATATAATTTTTCTGGTAAGTTATCTAAATCAAACCATTGCCACTCATCTTCTTTTGTTGGCTCCATTACCTTTAATTCTCCACTATGTTTTTTTGCTATAACTTGCTAAGATTTATGATGACAAAATGATGACTTTTGCGTTTTCACTCCTATCTGCAAAGCCTTATAGTTGGCTACTTTCCACAACAATTCTTATATTTCTTTCCCGAACCACATGGACATGGATCGTTTCTTCCGTACTTTTGGTTCATCATTCACTACTGTTGCATTTGATGTTTTTTCTGGTGGATTTGGCATATTTCCGGCTTGAACTTTCAAAATTTATGCTATTTA
>CAJUGE010000015.1 GCA_910586295.1 uncultured Bacilli bacterium
AAAACTATTTAACTTCTTTATAAGATACTTATTTACTTTAACTATATCTGCTACATTTATAATTCCATCTTCTGTTACATCTCCTGCCTTAAATAAATATCCATCTAATATTTCTTTATTTATTGTATGTTTATTTAATCTTACCAAGTCTGCTACATTCACTAAACCATCTCCTGTAACATCTCCTAAAACTATCACTCTTAACTCATCATATACTCTATTATTTATCTCTAGTTTTAATATTAAACCTGTACCTATTAGTATTTCTTCTTCCTCATTTATAAGTACTCCTTCACTACTATATAGTTTCAAATTCTCCTTAGGATTTATAAAGTTTGAGAGAAATTCACTTACACTTAACTCTAACTCTATTCTTCCCACATAACTCTCTTCTTCTTCACTTCTCTTTATATCATGTATATATTCTCCATTATTATCCTGTTTACTTACTATAGAATATATATCACTATCCCTAGTCACATTAAGAGTATATTGTTGTGTAGTATATCCATCTTTGGCTATGACTTCTATTACATAAACATTTACCATACCATTTACTAACGTTAAGTCTCCCATCATATTTACTGTAGCAGACGTATCTTTTGGTATAGCTGTTATCTCACTTTCTAATAACTCTTTCTTACTTCTTGATAATTGTAAGTTATATGTAAATGTATTAGAATCAAACTCAAGCTCGTATCCATCTACTACTAAGCTCTCTAGTAAAGCATTACTAGCAGTTTCCTTTATAACATTTACTTTATAAGTTCTAACACTTCCGTCCTCTGCTGTTACTACTATTAGCCTTGTACTATTACCCTCGGGAACAACAGAATTTTCTATACCTTTAACAGTACTCAAATTACTTGATGGGGTTGCAATAAATGATAGCATATCTGTTTCATACTCTACTTCTAAAGTGTACTCCAAAGTATCTTTATCAAAAGATGGACTAAGTACACCCTCGCTAGGAATTAAACTATCTAAATAATTATTACTCGAAATATCCTTAACAATATCAATGCCATAAGTATTAACACTTCCATCCTCTGCCGTCACTACTATATCAAAATGATTTACTCCACTTGCTAGCTCCTTAATACCAGTACCAATTATACTAGAATTTTCATCTTCTGCTGTAGCCTTAATCTGAACAAAATTAGCATCGCTTGGAGCAGTTACGGTATAACTATTTAATGTTTTATCAAAAGATGGAGTTAATTCTAAATTATTGTTTAAATTACTAACAACTAAACTTTGTAAATAATTATTACTTGACTGTTCTCTAATAATATTTACCTTATAAATTCTGGTAATACCAATCATAGACTTAACTTTTACTTCAATAGTATTAAGCCCCAGTTTCAAATTATGTGTACCTACACCACTAAGTATAGTAGCAGACACATCTTGTGTAATAGCTGTTACATTAACGCTTTCTACATCTCTTGGAACAGTTAAATTATAAACTAATACTTCTGGATTAAATGTAGGTTCTAATAGATAACCATCTACAGATAATACACTTAAGAAATTATTAGTACTCATCTTTCTATTAACATAGATGATATAATCACTTTCCATACTTCCATCACTAGAAGTAACTTTTATATGCACCTCATTCATACCAACTTTTAAATTAGTATTTCCACTTACAATAACACTAGCATTAACGTCTTCTAAAGTATAATTAGGTTCTATATTAGAAACTTCATAATCTACAGTAACATAATATTCCATTAACTCTTTCATGAACTCTTCTTCAAAATCATAATTAGGAACACTTAAACTTGTAAGATATGAACTTATAATAGATTCCTTTGTAACGACTAGAGAATACACTCTAATGTCACCGCTCTCACTAGTAACAACAATAGAAATATTATTATCACCAGTCTTTAAAGTATAATTTCCAAACCCTATTTGACTAGAACTAACGTCTTCCAAAGTTCCACTAACAGTAATCTCATTAACTGTATAAGGAACTACAATATTATAAGTAGGAGTATTTTTATTAAATACTGGGTTCAAAGTACCTTCACTTACTATTAAACTACTTAAATAATTATTATCACTAGCCTCTTTATTAATCAAAATAGTATAAGTTTTCTTAGTACCTGCCTCACTAGTAACAGTTATATTAAAGTAATTTTCTCCTGAATCTAGAGTTTTAAGACCAGTACCTTCTAAAGTAGAAGCATTATCTTCTAATGTTGCTTCAATAATAACACTATTCAATGTTCTAGGTACATCTACCGTATAAAAAGTTACACCTTTATGAAACACTGGAGTCAAAACCTGTCCTTGAACACTCAAACTAGCCAAATTATTATTTTTACTTCTTGCTTTAACAGCAGTTAAAGTATAATCTTTTGTAGTACTTCCATCTGGAGCAGTAACTCTAATTATAACTGTATTATTACCACTGACAAAATTTTCATTTCCAATTATCTCATAAGTAGCAGTACTCTCAGTAGTTTGAATTAATGAAAATTCTAAAGAAGTATCACTAGTACTTATACTATAATTATCTACATTCTTATTAAATGATGGTTCTAAAGTATGTCCTTTAACAACTAAGTTTTTCAAAGTTGCATCATTAGATACTTTCCTTGTTACAACAATTTGATAATCTCTTTGAATGCTAGTCTCTTTGCTTATAACGAACACACTTATAGCATTTTTTCCAACAATTAAATTATAATTACCAATTCCCTTTATAATAACATTCTCACTATCTAATGCACTTGCAGTTACATTTATATCGGTTATATCATTTTCTACAGTCAACTCATAATTGAGAACATCCGGATTAAATAATGGTGTAAGTTCTCCGCGATTAGTCTCCAAAGATAAAAGTGATAAATTTTCTGTTGTATCTTCTTGTCTAACTACATCCAAAGTATATATCTTTTTATCAATATTATTAGGTGCTGTAACTATAACCTCAATAATTCTAGACTCACCAACTACTAAATTTGTAACATCCCCATTTATTTCTACTTTAGCATCTTTATCTTCTGGTATAGCATCTATATTAAGACTTGTCTTTTCATAAGGAACTTTAACATTATAATAGATTGTAGTTCTATTAAATTTTGGACTTAAACCGCCTTCCTCTACATAAAGGAATTTAAGATCATCGTTATTAGACAAATCTCTAACAACTCTAACTACATAATCTTTAAAAGTCCCCTTTTCACTAGTAACTCTTAAAGTAATATCATTATCTCCTGGAACTAAATTAATATGTCCCGCGCCACTTACAAAACTAGTATTAGAATTAGGAATACCATTAATCACAATATCCTTTACTCCATATTGTACATTAATTAAATAATCATAATTATGTATACTATCTGTATTAAGAACAACATCACTTCCTAAAGAATTAGTAACACTCTTTAAAGAGACATCATCGTCAAGTTCTCTTGTTACTTTAATAGTATAAGTTCTCTCTGATCTATCTTCACTAGTTACAACCAAAGTAATAATGTTTTCCCCACCTATTAAAGCATAAGTACCATTTCCTTTAACAACAGAAAATTCACTCTCAGGTATACCATTAATAGTAATATTTTGCACATTTCCAGAAACATTCAAAGTATATGATAAAGTTTCCTTATTAAAAGTTTCATTAAATGCACCACTACTTAAATTAATCTCTTTTAAATAATTATTAGTATCTTCTTCTTTATTTACTACTATCTCATAAACTTGATAACTCTTATCTTCAGCAACACTAGTAATAATTATACTGTTTTTGGTATTAGTAAGACTCTTATCTCCTTTAATAGTATAAGTTGTTGTCTCTTCTTCTGGTGTAACTATAACATCTAACTTTGTAACACTTTTAGGAACAGTTATACTATATAATTTAGTGTCTTTATCAAATGTAGGAGAAAGAGTATAGCCATCTACTTCTATATTAAGTAAATTACTATTACTATTTCTAGCCTTAAATATATTAATATTATAAACTAAAATATCTCCAGACTCACTTGTAACTGTCACCTTAAATTCATTATTACCACTTACCAATGTATGTACACCATCTCCAGTAACAGTGCCACCCTCACTAACTGCATTAATATTTATACTGCTTATATCGTTAGATACACTAGCACTGTAATCAGTTAATACTTTTTGAAAAATTGGTGTTAACTCCACATTATTTCCATCATTATCTGTAACACTTAAATCACTTAAGAAAGTATTAGTACTAACATTCTTAAATACATGTAAAATATAAGTTTTATTATTTCCATTAGGTGCTGTTACAACTATTCTAACATCATTCATCCCACTTACAAAATTTTCGTTATCCATAATTTCAACTGTAGCCTTAGGATTTTGAGGAATTACTTCTAACTCTAACTCACTATACTCTGCATCTATATCAAAATAATATTCATAAACATAAGGATTAAAATCAATAGGAGTTAAAGGATTAATAACTTTTAAAGATAATAAATTATTATTTCCAGCATCATCTTTCATAATTCTATAAACGTATGTAGTCGTATGATTTCCATCTTCACTTATTATATCCACTTCTATATTATTAAGCCCAGTATGCAAATTATAAATTCCATTACTTACTTCTTTTCTAATAGCATTACCACTTTCATCTTCATCATTAGTATAATATTTAACACTCTGATATTCACTCTTAAGTACTGCCTCAAAAGTAATCTGTTCAGTCTCAAATGGAATTAAAATATCATATTCTATCTTTGACTCTTCAAAAGTATATTTACAATAATTTTCACTAATACCACACAAATATGCTTGTGGATTTTTAATTAGAATATTCTGAGGTGCACTATCGTCACTTGGTTCACGTGTAATATTTAGTGTATATGTTTTACTAGCACCATCTTCTGTAGAAACTACAATTTTATGTTCATTAAGCCCTGGCTTTAACTTTATCATTCCAGTTCCAACAAGTGTAGCCTCGCTAGATTTTGGAGTAGCTTCTATTAATACTTCGTCATATTCTTTAGATAACTCTATATCATAAGTTAACTCCCAAGGGTAAAACTCTATTAAACTAGTATTATTATCAACTACAATACTATCTAAGAATGTATCTCCAACTATTCCTGGATTAGCAGTAATCCTAGCATAACCATTACCCGTATTTCCAGTCATCAAATTAGTTCCATCTAAAGTAGGTACTTTTAAGTTACCTGCAATAGTTTCAGCATCTTTCAAATAGTAAAGTGGACTTACACTATAACCTTCTGGAACATTTTTACTACTATCTTTTGTCCAAACAAATCCGCTTCCGCCAGCACCAGCACCCCAGCCACTTACGCCGCCGCCATACCAGCCTCCGCCTCCTCCTGAGCTTCCCCATTTAGAATCTGCACCATTTTGTACAGAAGAGTCTGCACCTTTACCAAAGGATGCACCTTTAGCAGGATTAGTTTGAGTTCCAGGAGTTGCACTAAATTGATTGGAAATACCACCAGTTACTCCGCCACCAGCACCACCATATCCAGATTGCATGCTAGCACCTCCGCCGCCACCAGCAACAATCAATCTAGAAAGTAAAGAATTACTAGCATTCCATG
>CAJUGE010000016.1 GCA_910586295.1 uncultured Bacilli bacterium
ATTATGTTTGATAATAGAATATAAAGTTCTTTGAAAACTAAATATTACATGTTATTATATAGATAACAAAAAGAAGCAAAATATTATCTTGCTTCCTATTATGGAAAGTTATCATTTACACAGAATTTAGGACATACTCAAGTTATTCTTTCGTAGTTAAAATTTTAGAATGAAATTCAAATGAGTTGTTAGAATTTATTATATTAGCAGTTCTTTCTATACCTAGATGTTCTGCAATATCTAATAAGCACCCCAAATATGAAGATACAATTCTTTTATCTCCAAGTTTTATAACGTTTGTAACTATTGTCTTATAAGTATTCATGTCTAAGTTTTTAGCACCAAAAGTAATAGCATATAATATCAATTCTCTTGTTGAAAGTTCATTATAACCATAAATTTTATACAATGTAAGTGCAGATTTAGAAATTCCTGTATAGACATCAGTAAAAGTTTCTATGTCATTACAACTCATACTTTTACAAATATATGCAAAGTCTTTTACAGCATTTATATAAATCATGCTATATTCGTCCAAACTAGGATTTAATTCACCATTAACTAATTTCCATAAATTTTTAGGTTTATAGCATTCTAAAAAATTCATAATATCACCCGTATAAATTATACCATATTAACTACATATAGTCAAATTACAGTTGTTTAGCCTAGACTTTTTCACGTTTTTTTCATAATCTTAACATACTATTATCAAAACTTTATAATAAAATTTTGTTGGTGAAGAAGAAATGAATGAATATATTTTTAAACGTATTGAGAAGAAATATCTTATGAATAAAGATGTAAAAGATGAGTTTTTGAAAAGAGTACAAGATAGGTTAGAAAAAGATAAGTATTTTTCAAGTACTGTATGTAATATATATTTTGATACATGTGATAATGACTTGATAATTAATTCTATAGAAAAGCCTATTTTCAAAGAGAAAATTAGACTTAGAAGTTATTTTGTTCCAAAGATGGAAGAGGATGTTTATTTAGAAATTAAAACTAAGTATAAGGGTATAGTAGGTAAAAGGAGAGTGAAGTTAATGCTTAGTGATTTTTATAACTATTTAGAAAGTGGTAGTTTTAAAGATAGTCAAATTATGAGAGAATTAGATTACTTCTTTAAATATTATGATTTAAAACCATCTATTTTTATTGGATATGATAGGAATAGTTACAAGTCTTATGAAGATGACGACCTAAGGATTACTATTGATTCTAATTTAAGGAGTAGAAGAGACAATTTGAAATTAGACCTTGGAAGTAACGGAGAAAACTATTTTAATGAAGATATGTATATTATGGAAATCAAAACTTTAGAAGCTATTCCAGAGTGGCTATCTAGGACTTTGTCTGATTTAAAGATATTTCCTGTGTCTTTTTCTAAGTATGGCAGTATATATATGAAAGAAATGGAGGAAAGAGTATTATGTTAAATAGTGTACTTGATGGAAGTGTAATGTCAATAATTTGGTGTTTACTTAGTGCTTTGGTACTTGGATTTGTGATTTCTTTTACATATAGACTTACATCAAAATATTCTAAAAATTTTCTTATAACAATTTCTTTATTACCATTAATAGTATGTTCTGTTATTATTATGGTTAATGGCAATTTAGGAACAAGCGTTGCAGTTTTAGGTGCTTTTAGTTTAATAAGATTTAGAAGCATGCCAGGTAATTCTAAGGAAATATTAATAGTATTTCTTAGTATGAGCATTGGTCTTTCATTAGGAATGGGCCAATTAGTCTTTGCTTGTATCTTAACGGCATTTTTCTTAATAGGCATAGTCCTATATACTAAAGTGAGCCTATTTGAAAGAAATAGTAAAGAAAAAATCCTTAAAATAATAATTCCAGAGAACTTGAATTATGAAAAAGTATTCGATGATATATTTACGAAATATACAAGTAAATTTTCTTTGGAAATGGTTAAAACTACAAATATGGGTAGCTTATTTGATTTAAGTTATAATATAATATTAAAGAAAGATGTGAGTGAAAAAGAATTTATTGATGAACTTAGGATTAGAAATGGTAATTTAAAAATTATTTTGACTCATCCTTTGGTGGAAGGTGAACTTTAATGAATATAAAAAAATGTGGTTTAATTGGTTTATTTGTAGTTTTAGTTTTGGTTTTAAGTATAATCATTTATAATAAGTTTTTGAAAAATGTAAATAATGATACTGTGGATGATATTAAAGTAAAACTTGATACTAGTGATGACTACGAGTCTATAAACTGGGATAATTATGATGTTAGCGAAGTTAATTTGACTAAATCTTTAAAGATAGATGAAGATGGTATTTATAAGTTAAGTGGAAGTTTAAATGGTGGCAATATTACTATTAATACTAATGGTAATGTTAAATTAATATTAGATAATATAACTATAAAGTCAAATAATGGTCCTGCGATTATGGTAGAGAACGCTAAGAATGTTGTTATTTACTTAAATGAAGATACCGAAAATTATTTGGAAGATAGTTCTAATTTTTCAGGGTTAGATGAAGATGTGTCTGCTTGTGTATTTTCTAAAGATGATTTAATATTTGAAGGTAAAGGGGCACTTACTGTTAAGGCTAATTATAAAGATGCTATTGTGAGTAAAGATGATTTAAGAATAGTAAATGGAAGCTACAATATTGTTAGCGAAGATGATGGAATTAGAGGTAAAGATTCTGTTTATATAATAGATGGCAATTTTAATATAATTTCTAAAGGTGATGCGATTAAGTCAACTAATACTACTGATAGCATTAAAGGATTTATCTTTATACAAAATGGCAAATTCGAAATAAACGCTACACTAGATGGAATACAAGCAGAGACTAGTTTATTGATAGAAAATGGCGAATTTAATATTACTACTGGTGGTGGTTATACTAATCAAAGTGATAAAGATACTTGGGGTAGATGGGGAAACACTCTTGGTAGTGATAGTGAAAGTGCTAAAGCGATTAAAGCTGGTTCTAATCTTGTAATTAAAAGTGGCAAATTTGTTATTAGTTCTTCTGACGATAGTATTCATTCTAACGGAAGCATTGGTATAAGTGGTGGTAATTTTGACATAGGCTCTGGAGATGATGGTGTACATGCCGATGAAAGAATAGTTATTGACGGAGGTAATATTAATGTTAAAGAATCTTATGAAGGAATAGAAGCTTCTAATATAGTCATCAATGGTGGAAATATCAGTGTGAAATCAAGAGATGATGGTATAAACGTTGCAGGCGGAAATGACGAGTCTGGAATGAATAGACCAGGTCAAAACAATTTTAAGAGCACTTCTAATAATAAACTTGTAATAAATAATGGAAATGTTTATGTAAATGCTAGCGGAGATGGAATAGATTCTAATGGAAGTGTATATGTATATGGTGGTGTTATTTATGTAGATGGTCCTACTGACGGAGGCAATGGAGCTCTTGATTATGATGGTAAATTTGTGATGGACGCTGGTACATTGATTGCTGTGGGATATAGAGATATGGCACAAGGAGTAAGTGATAATTCTAAGCAATATAATGTAATGATTAATTTAGCTCAAGATTATAATGGTGGCACTATTAGTTTAGTCAGTGAAGATGGAACAGTGTTAGAAACTTATACACCTAGTAAGTCATTTAATAATATAGTAATTTCTTCTGGTAGATTAGAAAAATCTAATACTTATAAGATAGAAATAAATGGCCAAGAAATAGAAACTTTTACGATTCAAAGTATTTCTACAATTTTAGGAAATTCTTTTCCAGGATTTGGTGGTGGAAACCAAGGAGGAAGACCTAATGATAATGGAAGAGGACCTAGAAGATAATTTATTAAATAGGGGCTATAATGAAATAAAATAATTTCACATAGCCCTTTTTATTGTGCTTTTTCAAATAATAAAGTTTTAAAAGTAAATATTTATTAGTTGATATATCCCAGTTTTCTCTAATCTTAGTTTAGAGGAATTGTAATTTTGTTGTTTGTTTTGGCATGTTTAGTATACCTAATACTAATCAATATAAAAAAGACTGTAAGAAACTAGTTATCTAATTTCATTACAGTCACTATTTATTTTTTCTTTTGCTATAACAATAAAATATAGAAAGAATTTAATACATCATAAAAGTGTGTTGTTATAAAAGCTTCTATTTTCATAATTTACATTTATCACTTACGCCCTTTATTTTACACTCTCATTATTGAAACTGCAATAACAAAAGGGCTAGTTAAAGAAAGGGGGAATATTTATGACGTCACCTAATCAACGTTGAAAAGTGATACATAAAACAAAAGTAGAAAGTCAAACGGGAGTGTACAGACATTATAGAGGCTTCTGTTAAAGTGTTAAGCGGAAATGCTTTTAAACTATATATTTACTTATTAAGTAATGTAAATGGTTATAACTTTGGCTTTTCTCCAAAGGACGTGGCGGAAAGGTATGGTTGTTCTATTGATACTGTAAGAAGTGCTTTTACAACTCTTGTAGATAAAGGCTTTTTAACTCTTGCAGAGGGAAGTAAGTCAAAATACATCTTTAAAGATACAATAATAGAACAAGAAGTGCCACAAGACACAAAATTAAATACATACACAAACGTTACAAGTGAAATAAGAGGAACTTTTCATTTTTAAATGTTTAAGGGCTGATCCTCTATACTATTGATATATTTTCTAGTTATTATTATATTATTTCTCTAGGAGTTTTACATATAGATCCTTAACAAACTTCATATAGTAACTGGAAAAGATCATAAGTTAAGATAGGAAAAATACTTATTTTGTCTAAAACGTTTTATTGGAAATAAGTCAAAGTAGAAAAAATGTCAATTTTAAGCCATAGGCTTTATTATAAAATATATATTTTATTTTTATATTAGTAGTATTATATATATGTAGGAGGTTTTTCCTCCCAGTACTAGGAGGTTTTTCCTCCTAGTAGTAGAAGAACGATAAAATGTAAAAATGTAAAAATGTATTATTTTACAAGGCTTTAAAAAGATTTTAACTAGGAGGTCGACTTTTCGGAAGAATGTCGGCTTTTTGTCGGAAGAATGTCGGATCCTATAATTTTATGATCCAGTTAGGGGGTAAAAAAAAACGGTTCCGCCTATCAATATTATCGGAACTGTTTTGCCTTTTTTACACTTCTTCCCATTTCAATATTTCATAGTTTACTGGTAAGTGCATTTCGTTTAATAACTCTTCTTTTGTTATTACGTTATTGTTGTTTATATAATTATCTATCAAAGAAGATAGATCCTCTATTAACTTGTTATAATCTTTTTTAGGTAATATATTCTTAATACAGATAAGCAACCCCAAAGTGTCATTTAACCCACTTCTATTATTGCTTAAATTAAACTTTTTATGTTCTTCTGTTTTATGTATCAAAAGTTTGCGGTCTATATCATTAAAAAAAATCTCGTCGTGTGCGGTATTGTTTCGTTTGTGTACCATAAGTTGTAATTGTGTATATAAATGTTTTATTTTAGTATCTTTAAAATGACATATGCTATCTTTTATTACTCGCTCGTCTGTTTTTTTCATAATATTATATAAGTCTTTTATCAAACCAAAACTTAATACTTTACTAATAATCCAAAAAGGTACAAAGTTATAAGTATTTATATAGTATTCTACCGCTACATTGTTTTTTTCTTCTCTTCTATCTGTTGTTTAAATATTCCCATTATTTTAGGTAAATATGTATGTGTCATATTATAATTGTCTTTATTCAAGTAATTATCTTCTTTAAAACCGTATGTACTGCAAAATTGATTTACTATTGCATTTTTTATTATGTTTTCTACGTCTAATAAAGTATTTAAGAATAACATTTTTAACTCTCGGTCAAACTTATAAAGGCTATATATATTATCAAAAGAAACATTGTCTTTGTATTTATTATCTTTAATAAATAAGTCTTTATAACCCATTATTACATAATAGTTATTTTGTTTTAGTATTTCCTTTGTTTCTTCTTCATTACTAACAACTATACCTTTGCTTTTTATATAATCTATTAGTTCATTTATTGTTAAGTATGTTTTTGTTTTCATAGATACCACTTAGTACAATTATACAATAAATAACAATAATAAGATAGTTCTATTTATAAAAAAATAACTGACAAACCAATAGGTCGCCAGTACTACCACATAATTAATATGTAGTAATAATAGTATATGCAATTTTTAAATAATATTACTAAAAAAATGACTGACAAACCAATAGGTCGCCAGTACTAACAATTAACATTATACACTATTTTTAATTATTGTCAAGTTTGGATTTTATTTTTCACAGGTTAAAACCCTGAAAAATCATTCTCTCAAACTCCCTATTTATAAGCGTTTACAGATGTTTATTAAAATAAATACGATTTAATTTTTTATATAATCTTGCTTTATATACTTTAAGACTTGATAAAATAAAACATTTAGGTTTTGGGTTCTACTATAATAAAATAGGTAAGATAAAACCAAAGCCACATTTGAAGAGTGTAGACAAGTTTAAAAGAAAACTAAAAGAACTCACTAAGAGAAATAGAAGTATTTCACTTGACGAAAGAATAAAAGAATTAAACTACTTAACACGAGGGTGGGTAAACTACTTTAGAATATGTGATATGAAAATTGTATTACAGAAAATTACTTCACATTTGTGCAGAAGAATACGCTCGATAATATGGAAACAATGGAAAATAGCAAAACATAGAATAAAATGTTTAATAAAACTTAGGATTAGTGAAAATCAAGCAAAGAGAACAGCGTATACAAGAGCTAGTTATTGACATATATCAAAATCATAAGTGCTACATGTAGCTATAACTAATAAAAGATTAAAACAAAAAGGGCTAGTGCTTCCAATAGATTATTATTTATTAAAGCATATTGGCATCTTGCTTGATTGAACCGCTGTATACTGAACGGTACATACTGGTGGTATGAGAGGGACAAATTAAATAGAGAAAACTATTTAATTTTCTCTACTCGATTTCTATTCGACATATACTTTTCTAGTTTCTTTATAAGGTACTCCCATATAGTTAACTGTATAAACTACCTCGTAAGCACCAGCGACAGAACTGTCTATTTCTTTTATGTCTTTACAAGTTTCAGTACAATCCCTTATTTGATATGACATATCTTTAGCGTTAATTGTACTAGTTACATCTACATCGTCTACTAGGAATAATATTGTTTTAATTCCCAAGTCTGGTATAGTATCTCCAACTTTATATTTTGGATTTACCCAAAATCCATCAGAAGTCTCTACAGCTTTCATATCTATTTTAAATGATGTTGCTGTACCAGTTATTTTTTCTTCTACACCACTACTAGCATTGGCTTTAAATATAGAGTAAGCTGATTTTACCACTATAGCATCATATCCAGAAATATTATTTACTGTATAACTTGTATCTGTGGTATGTGCTACAAAGTTAAGTTTATCGCCTTTTTTTAGATATATATCAAATCCAAAATCTCCTATAGAATTTCTATTATATTCTAATCTTTGTTCTAGATATTTATTAGCCCAGTCTCTAAAGCTAGTTGAGAAGTACTGTCTTAAATATTCTTCGTTAGCAGCATCTGGTATTCCAGGACTTGTCCATGTAACTTTTGCACTATTTTTTTCTTCTACAACTTTTAAATTAGTAGGATTACTTAGTCCGCTATATCTATTTGACACTTCTGTAGGTTCTGTTCCAGATATGAATAAATGTGTTTCTATTAAGTCAGCTGGAGTATATTCACTTGGAAGCCTTGCAGGTATAGTACCAAATTCTACTTTAGATGATGTTATACCTTTAGGCATAGTGAACGAACTTCCTGTATTCATTATATTTTTTGTTAAAAGACCTTGTATTTGATTTCTGTTTGACGTCGCATTACTCATATAATTGACATATTCTGGATCAAACTTATCATAAGCATACCAGAAAGTAATTGTATATTCTGGATTATATGTTGCAACCCAAGAATCTCTAATTACATTAGTGCTAAGCCCATATTCTCTTAACATATCATCTGGATAACTACTTGTACCAGTTTTAGTAGCGATTTGTGTTCCGTATACAGTAGCAGTACTAGGTGTTACATTAAACAAAATATTCGTGATAAGATAAGCAGTTGTTTCTTTCATAACTCTTTCTCTTGTATATGTTTTCTCAGACTCTTCTCCAGTTTCCATGAATTTTATTTTTTGTACACTGTGAGGTTCTGTATAATATCCACCATTAGCAAATGCAGAGTAAGCTCCTGCAAGTTCTACTGGATTAGTTCCATCAAATGCACCAATAGATGCAGATTCAAATATTTTTCCGTTATCATTTTCTGGTGTTATTCCTAGTTTTGTTGCAAAATCCCATTTCTGTTCATTTGTAGTTGATTGGAATGCTAATAATGCGGCAGTATTCATTGATTTAGATAATGCTGTTTTAGCAGTTATCATTCCTTCATATTTTCCGTTCCAGTTTCTAAGCGTTGCTGTTGAACCAGTATATTTTATTTCTTCATCAAAGAGTGGAGTATATGTTGACCAGTTTAAATATTCAAACGCAGGACCATAATCCAGAATAGGTTTTATTGTTGAACCTGGATGCTTTTTATCCATAGTAGCATGATTCCAACTACGGTTTCCTGTTTGATTTCTTCCAGTACCAACTGCTAGAATTGCTCCATTTGAGTTATCTATTACTGCTACTGCCAAGTCAATTTGGTCATCTTTAAATTGATATCCTAAATTTCCATTATATATATTATTTATTACATCTTGTTTACCAGAATCAAAATATGTATATATTTCAAGCGATACAGTATAAGGATTTACTCCATATTTATTTATAACTTCTTCAACAACTGTATCTATGTATCCTTGATAAGGATTAGTATTTGAACTTTGAGGTTGTAGCATTTCTTTTAAAGGCATGGCTTTAGCTGCTTCACACACTTCTTCACTAATGTATCCATGTCTTTGCATTAAGTTTAGAACTTGATTTCTTCTCGCTTTTGCGTTTTCTGGATTTATATAAGGATCATATGCTGTAGGTGCTTGGAAGAGTCCAGCTATAAGTGCTGCTTCACTAAGACTTAAATCTTTAGCACTTTTTCCGAAGTATGTTTGGCTAGCTTGTTCTACACCAAAAGAGTTTTCTCCTAAGAACCCAGAATTAAGATACAATTCTAATATTTCTTGTTTAGTATATGCTTTTTCTATTTTAAATACTGATAAATATATATCTGTGAATTTTCTTTTTATTCCATCAAATCCTTCACTTGTAGTATCGGTTAAACCATTTTTACTAACTTGCATTGTTAAAGTAGAAGCCCCACCAGCGCCAGATTGTCCAAGTACTTGTTGAACACTAGCTTTTAAAAATCTTGCAAGATCAACACCATTATGTTGGAAAAATCTTGAGTCTTCTGTTGCCACAACTGCATCTATTAGAACTTGAGGGAATTGGTCATATGTAAGTTTTATTCTTTTTTCTACAATTCCATCCCCGACACTCATACCTAAAGTAGCTAATTCATTTCCATTTATATCGTATATTATAGATGATTCTTTATCAAAAAGTTTGTCTTCATCAAATTCTGGTGCACTTTGCACTATGTATATTGCAAATATTATCATTAAAACTATGAAAAGAATCGCACACGAAGTAATACCAATTAAAATCCAATATCCAATTTTTCTTTTATTGATTCGTTTTTTCTCCTTGCCATTTTTATTTGCTTTTTTTGGATTATTTTTAACTTTCTTTTCTTTCTTTAATTTAGCCTTTAGATTTTCTCCCTTATTTCTAATTTTATTAAACTTAATTTTACTTTTTGTACTTGCCATGATAACTCTCCTTAAAAATATATTTTATTTAGGGTACTTATATAATCAATTCTAGGAAGATATCCTTCCTTAATAATATGTCCCTTTTTTTCTATAATTTCATACGGAATGCTTTTTCTTGTATTGGTTTCTATAAAATCTAATAAATCTTCTCCTTTAAATAGAAAAAATTTGTTGTTCATGAATATTATTAGAAAAGCAATCCCACCGTGATTTATAATGTTTCTTATATGTGTTATTTGATGTGCTTTTATATTATTCAGTGGAAATGATGTAGTACTTTTACTTTCTTTAGCATCAAATTCTATATACTTAGCTTTGTATACTCCATTATAGTCAAGTGTACTTGTTTCACTAAAAACAGCTTTATCTATAAGTGTTGTTTTTTTAGACCTGTAGCTTACATTTAACACTTTGATTGGAGTAGGTTTCTTATAGATAACAGCTATGTCTTTAGATAAATAATATGTATTACTATCATTTATTATGTGTTCTAGAAACATCCCGCGGTTTTTATAATTTACAAATTTATTAGGCACTTAAACATCACCTAGGTTAATTATACAATAAATGGGGAAAAAAATCTATTTTACATCTAATTTTTGGCAATATGGTGTAAACTTAAGTAAATAGTTTACTTTCACTTTTTACATTAAGTATAGAAAAATACCTAAAGCTATTTCAGGTATTAGATACTATTATTTTGTTATATATTACGTCTAGTATTTTTTCCTCTTGGCGCTATTCTTAATACGGCTGTGTTAAGGTCATTAATATTTTTTATTAAAAAATTCATTAGATTCCAAATAACCTTGATTCAATGTACTAAGGTAATCATATATTTTAATCTAAGCCTTCGCATAAAATTAATATTATTTATTCCAATAAATTTAGATTTGTCTATGCGCTGTCATTTTCTTAATAGAAAAATATCTTTACACTAAAATTCATTTGTGATAGAATAAAATCCATGTTTAGGGGGACTTAGAATCTTATGAGTGTTTATAATTTGCAGAGCGAAAAGTATTTAAAGATAAATGATATAAAAAATATCAGTAGTATTAAAATATATGATATGGTTAATCCTAAAAATCCACAAGTTTATTCTGGAATAATGGGCCTTTTAGTTTTTTATGAAGATGGTAAAATGCTCAACTACACGCAAGATGAAGAAGAATTTGTTTATTTTTTTGAAACAGTGCGTAGGGTTTATAACAGTGAGAAAAAAAGTAGGCACATTGATGTAGATAACGAAACTGAATATTTTTTGGATTCTCTAAATCCTAACGAAGATATCAATGTAATTAAAGCCAATGTAGGAAGTATAGGCACTACTAATAAGAAGATATATTATAAAATTAAAGAAGTAGAAGCTCATTATAATATACTTGAATATGTAATAGAAAATTTGATGTCTTTTTTAGGTAGAAATGTTGACATTGTTGGTGTTTCTGGGATGGGTTCTAACTTTGCGTTAAAAATGTATGAAAACAGTTTTAAGAAAAATCTAGAATTTAAGTATATCAGTGAATCAGACCTAAAATCCATATGTATTTTTAAGGGTATTATAGATGGCATTAAAGAACTTTATGTGGAAATCAATTATGAAGATGGTCTTGAAGTTAAATTCTATGATTATAATAAAAGTATTATCGGAATACATAGATTTGATAAAAATAACTGTTCTTTAGTCACTGAACTTTATATAAATGGTGAATGCAAATTAAGAAAGTATGATAGATTAGAGAAAAGTGATATTAATTCTCCTTATCTAACTTTTGAAGAAAATAACTATGATAAATACATATTGCCTTGGGGTGATATAATTTTACAAAATGAAAAAGAAAACACAAGTGAAACGGTTTTAAAAGATAGAAAAGATATAGAACTTACAGAAGATGGTATTAAAGTTACTAATCTTGAAGATAAAACTTTGAAGTTTCTAGAAGTTAGAAAAACTTTTATTTATGTATATAGTAATGACTTACATTCTAAAGTTATTAGACAAGAAGAAGTAATTAAGTCTGGATATAGTCCTAGTTTATATAAGTTAAGCAGAGTAACTCTAAAAACCTGTGAAGAGACAAGTATTACAAATTATTATGTACTTAATGGTAAATATGTTGTTAAAGAAACGTCTTTTGTACCTTCAATCCTTGGAAGTGGAATTTATAAGAGTGAATTAGAAGGAAAAAGTTTCTATAAAGTTTATCAAGTATTAGATAATAAAATAAATGAAGAATATAATACAGTTAAAGAAGGAGTTCAAGGCTATCAATTACTTGATGAAAGTGAACTTAAATTAGTTTTAGGAAGAGGTGTTAAATAATGGCTTTATTTGGCAAAAAAGAAGAAATAAAAAATAAAACAGAGTTAGAAAAATATATGGATAGTTTAAGTAATTATTCTAATATGTGGAAAGTGCAAGAAATTTTGAGATATTTGAAAGGTATAATTAGTTTGAATAATCCAAATTTGTTTGAAAATGATGAGATGTTAATACAAGTTATAGAGAAATACTTATCTACTCAGTCAGAGAGTAATATAATAATAGATGAATATATTCAAATGGTTAAAAATGTATTTTCTCAAATTTATTATAATAAAGTAGATTCTAAAGAAATGTCACTATTTTTGAAACTTTTTGATAATAATGGAATTTATGAGAGAGATTTGTTTGATGTTAATTTCTATAGGTTGTTTGACAATATGAAACAGTATTATGCTGTTATGGAAAATATAATGTCTAATGATTTTATAATGGAAAATATTGATAAAGTTTTAGGCTTTTTCTTATCTATTAGAAGTTATTATGAAACTGGAGATAAATATTATTTTGAAGTCTTAACTATGTCTAAAAATATGACATATGGTATAAATTTAGATGACTTTATTAAGACTTATATGAATAAACTTGATAAGAGAAGTGGTGTGTATGGAGTAGATGAAGTTCTTCTTGATAGGATACACGAGAAAACTCTAGGAGCAGAAGGGTTTCTTACTTCGCTAGATGAATCTATTAAAAATGCTTCTAATATGTTAAACGTGTTAAAGGGACGTACAAATTCATATTCTATGGATTTAGATGATATTAATAGAAAAAAATTAGCAGATTATGAAAGAGGTATAAAAACATCACTAGAAGAAATATCATCAAAGCTTAATGAAAGTAAGAATGAGTTAAATAGATTTGTTCTTGAACTTCAAAATAAAGTAAGAGAAGAAGTTAGTAGTAGTTTTAATGAAAAAATAGAAGAACTTAGAAGAGAAAGTGAAAGAATATTTACTTCTTTAAAACAGTATGAAAGTGTTTTAACTAATTTAGCTATGGCTAAGAGTAGTGAAATTGCTAGAATAGGCGGAGAACAAGTAAGTGCAATAGATGATTTAATTAAGAATCAACCACATTTAAAGGAAATACTTGCGAGTGTAGTACCTAACAAGCAAACTTTAGAAATGATTAGCCAAATGTTAGATAGTAGAAAAGAAATTGGTTCTGCGGTGCAGGTAAGTTCCCAAGTTCAAGTACAAGGTAATAATACGAATGGTGTTATTGTACCCGGAATTGTTAGTGGACCTAGTTTGTTAATTCCAGATAGAGAAGTTGACTCTAGAGTAAGTGAGTTATTAGACCTTAGAATACCTATTAAAGAAAGAATGAAGAAATTAGAAGAGAAAATAGCTAAGAACAAAGAAAAAGGTATTTTATATAACGAAAATGTTACAGAGCTTGCTTACTATTTAATGATGGGACTTAGTCCATATTTGTATGGCCCTAGTGGAAGTGGTAAGACGATGCTTGCTATGCAATTAATTGATTTGTTAGATATTTCTTGTGTTAAAATGAATTATATTAATGAAGAGTATGAAATAAAAGGAGCTGAGCCTTTCTTAGGACAGTGGTCTCCAAGTTTAGTGTATAATGCTTATAAATACGGGGAAGGTTTAGTAGTTGATGAAATGGATAATGGACGTGCTCAGGCAACTATGGCTTTAGGTTCATTTATTAGTACTACTGATAAGTTTTATACTTTTGCAAATGGAGAGAAAGTTAATAGACATCCTAATTTTAGACTTGTAGCTACAGGAAATACTAAGGGTGAAGGCCCAACTGAAAATCATCCTACTAGAGAAAGACTTGATGAAGCAATTATGCAAAGATATAAGCCATTAATAATGATAGATTATGATGAAAATCTTGAATCTAAAATGTTGTCTTCATTTAAGTATTGGTATAGTTTTATTAAACAATTTAGAATTGCTAGTAATAGTTTAAATCATGATGACAGAGAAATTACTGTTAAAGGCGCTGTTACAACTAGAGATGTTAGAGAGATAGCAAGTACTTTAGAAATGGGATTTGCTACAACTAATATGATTATAAATGCTGATTTTATAAGGGCACACGATAGTGAGTATTTAAGTAAATTAAAAAACGAGCTAGAAAAATATTATAGTAGCCATGGAAGTAGGGAAGAAAAAGAAATATATATAGCATTTAGTGAGGAAGTATTAAAAAGACAAAGAGTTAGAGGTAGATAATGAATGGTGAATACATTAAAAATTTTGAAAGATATAAGGGAATAATTAAAGAACCTTATATGATAGGAGACGAGAAAATTTATGAAGTGGATTTTTTAGGATTAAATGAACTTTATGAATTTCTTATTTCTAACCCACCAATAAATACCAACTCATTTCCTAAAACTAGAAGTCAAGTAGGACTGGATACAGCAATAGGTAAAGATTTATTTGAACTTTCTTATGAAGATGCACTTAAGTTTTTACTTGGTGGATACAATAAAAATATAGAAGAACTTTTCCAATTAGAAAAGAGTTTAGAAGCTCAGAAAAGCTATTCAGCTAATAAAACTAAAGTTATTAGAGCGCAGAGTGGTTCTAGAGTTTGTATAAATGGTTTTGTTTCTAACAGTCCAAAAAAGTTTTATAGATTAGAGAGAATGGAAGAGAAAAAATTTATTAGAATACATGTCAATATGTCTTTTAGAGCTATGGATGGTGTCAAAAACGTTTTACATAGAGGAGTGCTTTTAAAAAGCTTTGTCGATTTGCTAGAGTCAAATAATTATAATGTTGATCTTAATACGTTTATTTTATTACGAGGACAAGAGAGTGAAGAGTTATTTTATTTTAAAGTGAATCTTAAAAAAATTAATTCTTCTATGAATCTACAAGATATAATTTTTCCTTTGACAAGTTTGGATTTTCTTAGAAGAATAGTTTTTAGGGTTATGGAGTCTGTCCCTTTTCAGGGGAGAAAATGGTATAATGGCTATGGTGGTGCAGTATATGAAGATGAAGTTAAGAGACTTCTTAATATTTCTTCTAGAGATATTTATATTGGAACTCCTAATGAAATAGGTATAAATGGACTATCTTTGAAAGACGATGCGGATGAATTTTTGGAGTATGTTGGTGCTTCAAATTATGTAAGAGTGCTTAAAAAATAACACTCTTTTTTTGTAAAGTTTTGCAGGAGAAGTTAAAAAATAAATATAAGTGTGGTAGAATAAGTATAGGTATGAATATTATATAAATAGGAGGGTACTTTTATGAAAATTATATTAACTGCTGGTGGTACTGGAGGACATATATATCCTGCTTTAGGCGTAATTGAAGAACTAAAGAAAGATAAAAATAATCAGTTTTTATATATTGGTACAAAAGATAGAATGGAAAGCACTATTGTACCTAGTTTAGATATTAAATATGAGAGCTTGGAAGTTTATGGTCTTACTAGAAATATAAAGAGAAATATAAAAAATGTAAAATGTATTATTTCTTCATATAAAAAAGCTAAGAAAATTATAAGTGAATTTAAACCAGACTACGTTATAGGCTTTGGTGGATATGTTACATATCCTGTTATAATGGCGGCACATAAACTTAAAGTGAAAACTGCTATACATGAACAAAATAAAATACCTGGAAAGACTAATAAATTACTTTCTAAATATGCTGATATAACTTTTATATCTTTTAGAGAGAGTAAAGATTATTTTAAGAATAAAGTTGTATATTCTGGAAATCCGTGTGGACAAAAGGCTATTACAATAGAAGCTCATGATAAAACTAAACTAGGATTTAGTAAGAACAAGAAGTTAATATTAATAGTTATGGGAAGTTTAGGTAGTGAAGTGATAAATGAGAAACTCAAGGATTTTTTAAGTAATTACAACGATGATAATAGCGAGATTTTATTTGTTACAGGAAAAGCATCTTATGATGATTTTAAAGATGTGAAAGTTTCTTCTAAAGTAAAAGTTGTTCCATTTTATAATGAACTTAGTGGTCTTATGAAAGTAGCAGATTTGATTATTTCTAGAGCAGGCGCTAGTACTATAAGTGAGATTTTATCACTTAATTTGCCATCGATTTTGATTCCATCACCATATGTCGCTAATAATCATCAGTATTATAATGCTAAAGATTTAAGTGATAAGGGGTTAAGTATAATGTTAGAACAAGAAAATCTTACAACAATTACTTTGAAAAATGCTATAAATGAATGCTTTGCTAATGAAAACAAGATGAAAGAAAAATTAAAGCAAGTTCCAAAATTAGAGGCTTCTAGAATTATAGTAGATGAAATAAAGAAGTAGTAATAATGTAATAATTTAAGGAGAGATAAGTGTGACAGTAAGGAAAATTAGAAGAAGGGTATTTAATTTTAAAAAATTCTTTTGTTTTTTACTGTTTTTGGGTGTCTTTGTTTTTATAGGATATTATTTTAGTAAACAACCTATTAAAAATATTGTGGTGTTAGGAAATAATTATATAAGTGATGAAGAAATTATAGAGACTGCCAGACTAGAAGAATATCCATCTTTTGTTACTACATTATCTTCTTCTATAAAAAAAAGAATTAGTAAAATACCTATTATTAAGGATGTTCAAATAAAAAAAAGTTTTGGCTATGTTTTAACTATAGAAATAGAGGAATACAAAGTGTTCTTTAATATAAGAAGTTCTAATGAATATATGTTAGATGATGGAAGTAAACTTAGTGAGTTACCTTATCTTATAAGTGTTCCTATTTTGATTAATTATGTTCCAGATGACAAGTTAGAAAAACTTACTATGAAATTTAGTAATGTAGACTATGATACAATTTTGAAAATTAGTGAGATAGAGTATACACCTACTGATTATGATAGTGAAAGATTTTTGTTCTATATGAGAGATGGAAATGAGGTTTATGTTACTCTTAATAAAATAAAAGAATTTGGTAATTATTCTAAGATAAAGAGTCAATTAGGAACAAAGAAAGGAATACTTTATTTAGACAGTGGAAATTATTTTGAAATAAAGGAATAAGCAATTTATTGTTTGAAAAATGAAAATTTTAGTCTAGTGTATCGTTGTGAAAATTTGTATGCCTAACTGCAATTTGGTTAGGTGCTTTTCTTCAAAAGAATAGTGATAAATTTAGTACTAAAAGTATTGATTTTTTTATAAAAATGTTGTATATTATTATAGTTTTAAAAGAGGGGAAGTATATTATGGAAAAAGTCTATGTTTTTGGCCACATGAATCCAGATACAGATTCAGTGTGTGCTGCTATAAATCTTGCAAATTTAAAAAGAAGTTTGGGAATACAAGCTGAAGAAAGAGTTTTAGGTCCAATAAATAAAGAAACTAAATTTGTACTTGATTATTTTAAAGTAAAAGAACCTAAATATTTGAACGATACTAAGTTAAGAATAAAAGATATTAAATATAGAAAAAATTGCTTTTTGAGCGAATATACTTCAATTAAAGATGTATATGACTATATGCTTAAAGTAAATACAACAGCTGTCGCCATAGTTAACAACGAAAAACAATTAGTAAACTTGATTACTGCTAAAGATATCTTAAAAAGGATTTTATATCCTGAAAGTGATGAACTTAGGACAAGTTATCAAAATTTAATAAATACTCTTTCTGGCGAAGAAATAGTGCATATTGATGATGAAATTTGTGGAAAAGTAACCGCTGCATCATTTGCTCACTCTACTTTTGAAAGTCAAATTGAGCTTGGTAGAGATGATATTCTTATAGTAGGAGATAGACATTACATTATTGAACTTGGTATTAAGTCCAAAGTTAAGTTAATTATCATTATTGGTGCTGCTCAAATAAAAAAAGAACATATAAAAGAGGCTAAAAAGAATAGAGTTAATATTATTAGAACTAATTTGAAATCTTTTGAGACTGCAAGACTAATTGTATATAGTAACTATATTAAAAACATTCTAAACAAAAAAGAACCATATTATGTACATGACAAAGATTGCTATGATGATTTTATACAGTGGAGTGCTCCTTTAAAAATAGACAGTTTTCCTGTTGTCGATAAGACTGGAAAATGTTTGGGATTGCTTAGAAAGAGTGAAATAGATAAATTAAATAAGAGAAAGGTGATTTTAGTTGACCACAACGAGCCTGAGCAAAGTGCGATTGGACTAGATGAAGCAGAAATTGTTGAAATAGTGGACCATCATAGAATTGGAAGAGTAAGTACTAATCAACCAATAAACTTTAGAAATATGACTGTAGGTAGCACTAACACAATACTTTATTATTTATATCAAGAGAATGGTGTTAAGATTTCTAGAGAAACTGCAGGACTTATGATGTCAGGTATTATTTCTGATACTTTATTTTTAAAGAGTCCTACTACTACTGAAAAAGATAGTAAAGTTGTTAAAAGCTTGAGTAAAATATGTAAAGTTAAACCAGAGAAATATGCTATGGAAATGTTCAAAGCTGGTACTAGTTTAGATGGACTTACTAAGGAAGAAATTGTTACAGGAGATTTAAAAACATTTGAAGTTTCTTCAAGCAAAATAAGTGTTAGTCAAGTATTTACAATGGATTATGAAAGTATTCTTTCTTCAGTAAATGACTATTTGAATGTTATTGAAAAAGAAAAGATGGATAATAAAGTTGATAATTTTATTTTCGTCATTACAGATATTGTGAATGATGGAAGTTATATTTTGTATGACAAATCTAGTACAGAAATAGTAAAACGTGCTTTTGGTATGAAGAAAGTGGAAGAGGGATTTTTTGTTGATGGTGTAGTTAGTAGAAAGAAACAAATTGTTCCTAGTATAATAGATGCTTTAGAAAACTAAAGCATTTTTCTTTCTTTTAAAATTTTTAATTGTAAATTTTACTTTATTTTATTAATATTTGTATTATATTTATTCTCTTTGTACTTTAAAAATTAGAAATTATTTGTTATAATGATTATAGACAATAAGTGAGGGATGTATGAAACAGATAATAACTAGTTTAGACTTAGGTTCTAATAGCATAAAAATTGTTGTTGGAGAAATATATAAAGATGAATTATTTGTTTTAGCATGTACAGAAGTAAGAAGTAAAGGAGTAAAGAAAGGTCTAATAATTGATAGTGACCAAACAATGGCTAGTTTAAAAGAGGCTATTAAGAGAACAGAAGATGTTTTAGGAATTAGGTTAGATAGCATTGTAATCGGTGTTTCATCTTATTATGCTGAATTTCAAAGAGGAGAGGGAACTACAAATATTATTAGAGAAGAGAAGAAAATACTAGGAGAAGATATTACCAGAGCACTTCAAGAAAGTGTTTATAATAAAATAGGTCCAAATTTAGAACTAGTGAGTGTTACTCCTGCTGAGTTTCTTGTTAATGATAAAGAATTAGTTAAAGATCCTAAAGGAATGGAAGCTTATAAATTGTCTGTGTCTAGTATATTAGGTACAGTGCCTAAGAAAAATGTGTATACTTTGATTAATATTTTAGAAGCTTTAGGAATTAGAGTTGTAGACTTAGCATTTGGTGGACAAGCAGACTACTATGCTTTTAGAAAAGAAGAGTATAAGGATAAGATAGGCGCTGTTATAAATATCGGTACTAATAAAACTGAGATAAGTATAGTTGCTGAGGAAATATTAGTTAGTACTGAAATTATAGATACTGGTGGAAGAAATATTGATAGAGATATAAGCTATATATATGATTTAGCTTTAGATGATAGTAAACAGATTAAAGAAAGTTTTGCTCTTGCACATAAGAGTGGAGCTAGTACATCAGAGATCGTTACATGCTTGACAAAAAATAATGAACATATTAAAATAAATCAGTATGAGGTAAGCGAAATTGTCTATTCCAGAGTTAGAGAAATACTTGAAATGTCAAAAAAACAAATAAACCTCTTAACAAAAAAAGATATAAGTTATATAATAATAACTGGAGGTACTACAGAGATAGATGGTTTTGATAAAGTTTTTGGCGAAGTATTTGGAAAGAATGTACAGATTACTAGGCTTGAAACTTTAGGAGTTAGAAATAATAGGTATAGTACTGTACTTGGAATAATAAGATTATATTATGAGAAACTTAAATTTAGAAGTAAATTTGCTACTACAATAAGAGAAGAAGAACAAGAGAGTTTGTTTAGAGATAAGAAGAAAATAGATGGAAGTAGTTTGTTAGGAAAAGTTTATGGCTACTTTTTCGATAATTAAGGAGAGTGTGATATGGACAACACATTAGAAATGTTACAAATAGCAAAAATAAAAGTTATAGGAGTAGGTGGAGGCGGATGTAATGCTGTAAACCGAATGATAGAAGATGGACTTAGAGGTGTAGAGTTTATAGTTGCTAACACAGACCTACAAGTTCTTAATACCTCTTTAGCTGAAACTAAGTTACAGATTGGAATTTCTATTACAGATGGACTTGGTGCGGGTGCAGATCCAGAGGTTGGTAGGGAAGCAGCACTAGAGAGTAGAAATGAAATAGAAGATGCTTTAAGAGGAGCAGATATGGTATTTGTAACTTGTGGTTTAGGTGGAGGTACTGGTACTGGTGCAGCACCTGTTATTGCAGAGATAGCACAAGGACTAGGGTGTCTTACTGTTGCTATAGTGACAAAACCGTTTAAATTTGAAGGTAAGAAAAGAATGGACCATGCTTTAGTTGGACTTGATGAACTTAAGAAGCATGTCGATACTTTTGTTGTTATTCCTAATGATAGATTAAGAGACATTATAGATAAGTCAACCCCAATGACAGAAGCTTTTAGAGAGGTAGATAATGTACTTCGCTTAGGAGTTCAATCTATATCAGATTTGATAAGTGTTCCTGGACTTGTTAACTTGGATTTTGCTGATGTTAAGGCAATTATGGAATCTCGTGGACAAGCTCTTATTGGTATAGGTGTAGGATTTGGAGAGAATCGAGCAATTGAGGCAGCTAAACAAGCAGTTTCTAGTCCTCTTCTTGAAACTACGATTTCTGGTGCGACTGATTGTATAATAAATATTACTGGCGGTAATAGTCTTACATTATTTGAAGCAGAAGATGCATCTGAAGTTATACGTGCTGCTGCAAATACTGATATAAATATTATCTTTGGTGCAGTAATTAATGAATCTTTATCTGATGAAGCAATTGTAACAGTTATTGCAACAGGATTTGAAGAAGAGAGTGCGCCACTTTATCAAACATATCAAACAACTCCTACAAAAGTTGATGTAGTTAGTGAGAGTAGTGATGACGATGATGATTTGCCACCATTCTTAAGAAATAGAGATATTTAAAAACTTCACTATTTGTGAGTTTTTTACTTTTTGGGGGATTTATGGAAGTAATAGAGAAAATAGTAAATTTTTATAATAGAAGAATAGATGTAAATAAAGATAATTTGATTAATGCTGTATCTTTGATTTTAGGTGAAAATCTTAGAAATATTACTACAGAGAAAGTAGAAACATTAATGCCTATATATGTAATCACTAGGGAAGGTATTGATAGGACATTAGAAACATCACAAATGCATTCACTTGATAGAAAATTAATAGACTATCTTGAGAGTTACGTTCAAGAGCAGGATAAGTATTATTTAGGGTATTATGGATATTTGCAAAATTCTACTTTGGATTTAATAAATAGAAATAATAGGAATTATGTTTTAAGTTATTATGAGGCTAGTAATAAGATAGCATTTCATTATGAACAAGATATTTTTGGCGATTTTATTTCTAAAGATCTATATTATATCAATCATTTACTAATTTATATGGGAATAATAAAAGAGGGGAGACTGTTTAGATTATGTACTAGTGGTATTGTAAACGATGAGTTAACAACAGCTTATTCAACTATAATTAATGAATTATCTTTATTAATTATAATAGGACTGCATTCTAAGGATATTTTTGTTTTAGATAATAAATCTTTGGTTCCCGATATAGAAACACTAAAGAATTATGTTTCACTTAGTGTTATGTCTTTTTATAAGAGATTTTCAGATATTATATATTTATTTATAACAGATTTTAAAGGATTTCTGGATTTAGTTGGAAAAGAAGAATTTTTGGATTTTTTCTATTTACTAAATGATAATGATATGGATTCTATAAATATTGTACTAGATAGGATGGAAGCTAATAAAAATAATTATATGTCTTTTAAGCCTAGTTATGTATTTGATTCAACTTTGATTGAAACATCTGTTAATAAATATAGAAGAAAGTTCGATAAATAAAATTAGTGTACATTAATTTGCACACTAATTTTTTTGTAATTTTTTTAATGTTTTATTAACTTCTGATGTATTTATATTAGAGATTACATACCAACCACATTCAGTCATTTTTTGATATAGTTCATCTTGCATTTTGATAATTTCATCTAGATTAGATTTCAAAGCATTATGAACTGGCTTATTAGAACTTTCTAAAGAGCCATGAACGTAGACTTCGACGGTACTTTTAAGAAGTAAAAGCATATTCTCCATAATTATTTTATCATTCATTTACTATATCCTCCATTACAGTCATTAATTTTTCTTTAAGTTTCTGATGTTTTTTTAGTTGTCCTTTCATAAATGTTATTAATGCTTTGTCTTCAAGATTTTCTATTGAAAGTGTAGTTATTTCAATTAAATTAGTTTCATGTTCTATAGCATCTTCCATATAAAGTAATTCTTTTTGTGTCATATTTTAATTCCTCCTAGATGTAGTATTGACAAAAAAATTGATTTTAAACAAAAAAATAGCAAATTATTTCATTGCTATTTTTACTATCTGTTATAGAATTCAACGATAAGAGATTCATTAACTTCAGCGTTAAGCTCTTCTCTTTCAGGATATCTTACATAAGTACCACTCATTTTTTTAGCATCAAATGTAACAAAACTTACAGTTCCTAAATGTGATTCTAAACATTCCTTAATTACTGGATGGTTTTGTGAACTTTCGCGAACACTTACTGTATCCCCTGGTTTAACTTGATAAGATGGAATATCAACTCTTTTACCATTTACTAGGATGTGACCATGATTAACTATTTGACGACTTGCTCTTCTAGTTTTTGCTAGTCCCATACGATAAACGATATTATCAAGTCTAGATTCTAACATAATAAGTAGATTAGTACCATGAATACCTTTTTTCTTACCAGCAGCTTCAAAAGTTTTTCTAAATTGTTTCTCAGTAAGTCCATACATTAATCTAACTTTTTGCTTCTCTTGTAATTGTATGCCATATTCACTCAATTTTTTTCTACTAGTACCATGTTGACCAGGTGCACTTGTTCTTTTTCTTAGTTCTTTTCCGCTTTCTAGTGTACTAAAACCAAGACGTCTAGCTTTTCTATAAACTGGACCAGTGTATCTTGACATATAAACGTCCTCCTTTCATATTTTTGAAAGAGATGTTTATCTTCAACCTTCTAAGTAGGGTGTCTATTTAGAGATTTTCACTAATGGCTTTAGTTACTTATCAATCATATGACAACAGACACGTTACATTAGTATTTGAAGTGGCCATTTCTTTCATTACTAAATTATACTAAAAAACTCCAGAAATATCAAGAGTTTTTAAAATTTTGTTGCTAATTTGATACTGTTTAGTTATTTTAATCTTGGACAATAAGTTTCTAGTATACTTTCATCTTGTAATATTTGTTTATCACTTAATGTCTGATAACTACTCATACTTTGAAGACGCTCTTTAGTCGCACTAAATTCAAATAATGAAGTAACCTTAAATGCTATTATAATAGAAGATATTAGATTTTGATTATTTAAATCGTATTCTTTACAAGCTATGTCTAGTAATATTTTGTAGAGTAAATTATAGTATTCATAGTTACTGTTCACTTTTGGAAAAATAAATGACATTTCCTTAGGATCTCCTCTTCTAGTGATTTGTTTAATATATTGACTATAATATTCTTTTAGTCTTCTAAATATATCTTGTAACAACAATACTTCGCTAATAGTAAGATTGTTAAAATTATCTGTTCTACTTATAGCTATAAATCCTGTTTTAACAAGTTCTTCTACACTTCTATTTTTTCTAAAACAATAATCTTCTAAGTCATTTCCTCTTGTTTTGATTTTTACAATTTCTCTTGCTATAAAATTGACGATTTCATCATCACTTAATCCATAGCCTTTTAATCGCTTTTCTAAGGTTTGACTTGCTAAGTCCTTATTTAAGCCTAAATTAAGAAAACTAAAAATAATTTCTGAGGTAGGCATACTCTTTAAGCTAATGCTATTCATAAATAATTATCCCCCTTTAACGAATAAAATTGTATCATAAATTATACTATTTGTAAATAAAAAGTTGTTTATTTTGTACTTATTTGTAAATTAAACGGATAACAAAAGTAAATTAAATTACTAAAATATAACTTTTTCTTTTAGAAAATATCAATCCATGGTAAAATACTATATAGAGAGTAGGTGACGTGATGAGTAGTGGAATAATATTAGGCGCTATTGGAATATATACTTTAGGATTTGGACTTATGGTATTTACTATATATATAATTAGAAAGAGAAATAGAGATAAATTAGAGAAAGAACTTTCTAGGCTTGAAACTTTAAAGAACTTAATAATTTCACCGTCAATTTTAACTGAGATGGAAAAAGTTAAGACTCTTCTAAATAGTGAGAAAATGGAAGATAAATATAACAAATGGGATAAGCGATATAAAAAAATAGAGAGAGAAGATATTCCCAAACTTACCGATAAACTTACAGATGCTGAGGCTTTAATAGAAGAGAAGAATTTTAAAGAGGCTTCTTTTAGTCTTGCAAGAGCAGAATTGGATATTTATTTTGTTAAAACGGATATGGAATTACTACTAGATGACATTAGAGAGATTACTCAAAGTGAAGAAAGAAATAGAAATGCAGTTACTAAGCTTAAAACTTTATATAGAGAAATAGTTACTAAGTATAATAACAATAAAGGTGACTATAAAGGAATGGAAAAGTCTATAGATTTACAGTTTGATAATATTAATAAACTTTTTAGTGCTTTTGAAAGAGTAATGGAAAATAATGATTACGAAGAAGTCGCAAAGATTACTCATGCATTAGATGATTTAATTAAGAATATTAAAGTTGTTATAGATGAGACACCTACTGTTATTTTAATGTGTACAATGATACTTCCTAAGAAGATAAATGAAATCAATAATCTATCTCTTAAGATGAAAAAAGATGGTTATAATATAGACTATATGAAATTAGAACATAATATTGGTGAAGCACAAAAGAAGATAAGTGAAATATATGATAAGCTTAAGGTTCTTAATTTAGAAGATTCTATTTTTGAACTTAAGACAATATTAGATTATTTTGAGAGTCTGTATGGAGACTTTGATAAAGAAAAACAAAGTAAGAAAGAGTATGAAATGTATATGTCTACTATTACTGAGAAACTAAGTAGATTAACAAATGTAATTAAGAATATTTATGTGGAACTAGATGAACTTAGAGAAACTTATGCTTTGACTCAAGATGAACTTAATAGTTTAGATATAATAAACAAAGAATTAGTCATGGAAAAAGACCAATTTAAGCAAGTAAATGATAGAACTTTAACAAAAGTGACTCCATATAGTCGTCTTGCTAAGGAATGTGAATTAGTAAGTGTGAAAATTGCAAAGACTGAAGATGATTTGGAATCTATAATGAAGAGTCTTGGAAGTCTTAAAGAAGATGAAGTACGTGCAAGAGAACAACTTACTGAAATAAGAGCTATTTTGAAAGATGCTAAAAATAAAATTAAAGAATATAAGTTACCTGTAATTCCTAAAGTTTACTATGTAGAACTAGATGAAGCTAAGGAAGGAATTATGTCCATAGTTAAAGAACTAGAAAAGAAACCTATTGTTATAAGTGATTTGAATACTAGAGTGGACACTGGTAGAGACTTGGTTCTTAAATTATATACACACTCTAAGGAGTTAACTAAAACTGCTCAGATGGCAGAACTAGCAATGGTTTATGGTAATAGATACCGTTCTACTTATAGAGAAATAGATATTGATTTAAGAAAAGCAGAAAATGAGTTTAGAAAGGGAGATTATAAAAAGAGTTTAGAACTTTCTTTAAATACACTTAATATTGTTGAACCTGGAATACACAAGAAGTTATTAAGTGCTTATGAAGATTAACTAGAGGTGAAGTAAATAATGGCAAAAAATAAAACTAAAAAAGAAGATAAAAAGCAAGAGTTTCCTTATGCAAAGGAAATTGAAGGCTTGTTTTTGATTTTAATAGGAGTTTTGGGGTTTGGTAAATTTGGACCAGTTGGTAGAGTTATAAGGAACTTTGCAGTGTTTCTATTTGGTAACTGGTATATTTTAGCACTTGTAATTTCTATTCTTTTAGGTGCAGTTATAATTATAAAGAGAGATAAACCTAATTATTTTAATGCAAGGCTTGTTGGTGTTTATATGATTTTGATTTCAATTTTGCTTTTAGCACATTTGGAGTATGTCAAAAATAATAATGTTACTGGAGTAGAAATATTGAAGCAGACTATGAATAATATCACTGCAACGTTTTCTAGTCCTTCATTAATTAGCCATACTGGAGGAGGTATAATAGGAGGACTTCTTTCAACAGCATTTGTATCTTTATTTGATATTCCTGGAACTTTAATAGTTTGTGCAGTAATAGCAGTATTTGGTACAATTATGCTTTTCAATATTACTCTTTTAGATATTATAAATTTCATTATTAAACCATTTAGAAGAAAGAAAAAATCTATTGAGGAAATGAGTGAAGAAGGAGAACGAGATTTAGATGAAAGGAATAGAATAGAAGACGAGAAAAACGATGGTAAAGTGGTTATTACTAATATTAGTGAGATAACTAGACCAACTCCACTTGAACAATATCATGAAGATTATAAGAAGCCTAAAGAAGTAATTGAAACTACTGAAGATTTAATCACTAATTTAGATGTTGCTAATACAAAGCATGAACCTCAGATAAAAGGAGATTATACTCTTCCTCCTATAGATTTATTGCAAGGTAGTAAGAATAAAGGTAAAGTTAATTCTACTGAGTTTATTACTACTAATAATAAGATACTCGAGCGCGTGTTTATGGATTTTGGTATTCAAGGTAAAGTTACTCAAGTTCATGTAGGGCCTACTGTTACGCAGTATGAGGTTGAAGTTAGAGCAGGCACTAAGTTAAGCAAGGTTACTAGCATTAATAAAGAAATTGCTTTAGCGCTAGCTGCAAAAGATGTTAGAATACAAGCACCTATTCCTGGCAAAAGTACTATAGGTATAGAGATTCCTAATCCTGTTACAAGCGAAGTTAAGATGAAAGATATTTTAATGGGTATTCCTAAAAAGTTAGATGGAGCTAAGTTAGTTGCTCCTTTGGGTTTGGATATTATGGGAAATATTCAATATTTTGATATTAGTAAAGCTCCACATATGTTAGTAGCTGGTTCTACTGGTAGTGGTAAGTCTGTTTGTATTAATAATATAATAAGTTCTATTCTAATGAGAGCTAAACCAGATGAAGTTAGAATGATTTTAGTTGATCCTAAAAAGGTTGAACTTAATTGCTACGAAGGTGTACCTCATTTAATGAGACCAGTGGTTTGTGATCCTAAAAAGGCGGCTGTTGCACTTCAAAAAGTTTGTATGATAATGGATGAAAGATATGATATGTTTGCTGCTAGTGGTACTAGAAATATTGCCTCTTATAATGAATATGTAGAAAATAATCAAAAGAGTAGACCAGGATTAGAAAAGTTACCATATATTTTGGTAATTATAGATGAACTTGCTGATTTAATGATGGTGGCAGGCAAAGAGGTTGAAGCTTCAATTATGAGAATTACACAACTTGCACGTGCGGCTGGAATACATTTGATTGTTGCTACACAAAGGCCTAGTACAGATGTAATAACTGGAATTATAAAGTCTAATATTCCTACTCGTGTAAGTTTTATGGTTTCAACAAATGTAGATTCTAGAACAATCCTTGATATGTCTGGTGCAGAGAAACTTTTAGGTAGAGGAGATATGTTGTTTCTTCCTTCTGGGGAGCCTGTTCCTATAAGAATTCAAGGTAGTTATGTTTCAGATGAAGAGATAAATCGTGTAGTTGATTTTGTAAAGGCTCAAGGATATCAAGTTAAAATGGAAGAATCAATGCAAGATTTGGATAGTAGCCCTAAGGAAGAGATGATGAAACAAGAAAGTGCAGTTAATGGAGGTAATGGTGACCTTGGTAGCGAAGATGCTTTATATAATGATGTGGTAGAGTTTGCTATTCGTTCAGGTAAAATAAGTGCCTCTTTAATTCAGAGAAAGTATAGAGTTGGTTATAATAAGGCTGCTAGAATGATAGATATGTTAGAAGAAAATGGTGTTATAGGACCTCAGAATGGTAGTAAGCCTAGAGAAGTTTTGATGACACTTGGAAGTGATACAAATAATGGAGGTGAAGAATAATGGCTACTCCTCATATTGAGAGTGAAAAAAGTGATATTGCTAAGGTTGTAATTATGCCTGGAGATCCTAGAAGAGTAGAATATATTGCTAAAAACTATTTAAATGATTATAAACTTATAAATGAAGTAAGGGGGGAACTTGGATTTACTGGTTATTACCGAGGTGTAAGAGTTACTGTGTTTTCTAGTGGAATGGGTATTCCTTCGATGGGTATTTATAGTCAAGAGTTATTTAGTGAGTATGATGTAGATACCATTATTAGAATAGGAAGTGCTGGCTCTTATAGTGAAGAATTAAATGTGAATGATTTGTATTTAGCACTGAGTTCTTATTCAGAAAATAATTATGCTTTTGAATATGACGGTAATAAACTTAATTTAGTAGAGTCTTCGAAAGACATAAATGATTTAATAGAGAAAACAAGCAAGGAAATAAATGTTAGTTTAAAAAAAGGTGTTGTTCATTCTACGGGGGCTTTTTATACTGAAAACTTCGATATGGAAAAGATAAATAGAGAGCATGGTTGTAAATGTGTAGAAATGGAGACTTTTAGCCTATTTTACAATGCTAAAAAACTTGGTAAGAAGGCTAGTGCTATTTTGACAATTTCTGATTCTTTTGTTACAGGAGAAAAACTTAGTAGTGAAGAGAGAGAAAAAAACTTTAATGATATGATGAAGTTAGCATTAGAAAGTGTAGTTAATTTAGAACATCAGGAGTGAAATCTTGATGTTTATATATAAAAGTGTGAAATTAAAACTTTGAAACAGTTATAAAAACGCGAAAGAAAAAAATCTTGATTTGTTGAACAAAATATGATACTATAACTACCTGTATAGGGGGAACTTTTATGAGTATACAAGATAAGATAGAAGCTTTAAAAGCAAAAAGAAATGGAATTATTTTAAGACAAGGAGAAAAAATTGAAACTAGAAGATCAGAAGGAAGTGTTGGTTTTTCTAATATTAGTGGTAAATTAGATTTACTTAAAGAAAGACAGGACACTCCTACTCAATTTTATGTTTCTGGTTCATCTAATCAAGTACGTTTAGTGGTTATGTTAGATATAAGTGCAAGTATGGAAGGAACAGAAATGGACATCTTTGAGGGCTTGAGTGAATTAATAAATAATCATAAAGATGATGATATAATAGTTACTTTAGTAGTTTTTAATAGAGAAATACAAACTATTTATAGAGATATGCCAATTGATAAAGTAAAGCCATATATTATAAGCACTAGTGGAAGTACTAATTTAAATGGTGCTTTATATAAAACACTACTTAGTTATAATGGAGTTTATGATATGGACACTCTTTTCATTACTATTTCAGATGGTGACAATAATGTTCATGAAATTCCAGAAAGTTTAGTTGTTAGTTTAATTGGAGAAATCTCTGGAGGAAAGAATAAATTCTATTTTCTTGGAGAAGCAGATGAATTCTATATGAAACCAGAAGCTGTTAGATTGCGAGCAAAGAAATTGGGATTTCGTGATGACCATATCACCATTTTTACTAGAGAATATTCTGGTAATAGAATAAATTTTAGCGTTATAAGTGATATGCTTGATGATTTGCTAGAAAAAGGTGAAGTACGTGCTAATTGGGATGAACCTATAAAAGAAAATTACCTTCGTTTAACTAATGGAAGAAGGTGAGATTAGTGAATGCGTTTCAAGAGGATTGGCAAATTCCAGGTCATTGGTTTGATTATTATGAGTGCTTGGGCATAAGTGAGAATGCTACACAAGATGAAATAAAAAAAGCTTATAGAAAGCTTGCAAAAGAGAATCATCCAGATTTATATCCTGGAGATAAAGAAAAAGAAGAAAAATTTAAAAAGTTAAATATTGCTTATGAAATATTATCTAGTGAAATTAAAAGAAAAGATTATGATTACGAATATAGCAAGAGAAAAGCGAGTGCCAAAGCTAATACATCTCAAAGTCAAAGTACTAATCAAAATCAGTCACCAAATAATAAAGGTAATAATTCTCAGAAGAATGCTACACAAAATTCACCAATAGATTTTGATGAAATAGTTAATGAGTTTAGAAGAAATCCAGATAATAAGCGAGTTTTTAGAAATTTAAAAGAAGTTTTAGAAATTATTGTAACTTCTTTTGAAGATTATGCAAAATCAGTAGATGATATTTATCAAGAATTATTTAGTTGTCTTTTTAATAAAGAAATAAATAAAGAAGAATATATTGCTTCTTCCATTGATTTAAAAAGTATTATAATAGAACAAATTAAAAATATTCGTGAGTTTGAGAGTAATAACAGATCTTTATTTAGTATTAATGATGATTTAAATATATATATTAAGAGAATTGATTCCGTAATTAGCGAATATGTTAGAAAAAGAAATGTTTTAAGTAAGAAATATTTTGTAATAGTTAATTTTAGTAAAAATTTTTATGAAGATGAATTAAAGAGATTTGGTGAAAATAAATATCTCTTTGTAAGAGAATTAAAGAGTAGAATAGAACCTATTGAAAAAGAACTTGATAACTTAGAAGATGACGTTTTAAATAGTAGAATTGATGTAAGTTTGTTTGAAATCAAATTAAGCGAATTAAGTGTAAAATTTAATGAAGTTAGAGAATGGGTAATTTTAGTGTTTAATATTTCAACTAAGGATTCTAATATTGACTATATTAAAGATATTATTTTACACCATAGATTAAATGATACTAGTTCATATAAAAAAGAGATTCTTGAAAAAATACAAATTCAAGAGATAATGGTAATGGCAGATGAACTTATAAATAATACCAGTCTATATAAATATGAGAATATTAGCGAGCTTTATAAAAGTATTATAAATAAATCAATAACAGAGAATGATTATATTAACTTGAAAAACAAATATAATAGTTTTAATTTGAAATTAAAGAATATTGATGTAAATAAGCATTTAGGTATAATAAATAAATTGGATATTATAAAAAAATTATTAGAACGTAATTATTTAAAGAACTATAGCTGGAACGATATTCTTAATAGTATTATTTCATATGAACGTAAAGCTAAGGCTATGGAAAGAGAAAAAATCGCTAATAGACTACTAAAGGAAGTAGATTCTATTATGGAGTTTGTAAGAAGTTTGGTTGATACTTCTTTAACCTTTAAAGATTTATTAACTTCTTCACAGTACAATAAAATAGCTTTTTATGAGAATCGATGTCAAGAAATTAAGACTGAAATGGAAAAAATTCATGGTTATGAGAGAGAAAAAGATAATATAAATTCTGCTATTTATGGTTTGAAATTAGATTTAGATAATTTGTTTGGTGTGTTTAAATATTATAAGAAGTTTCTTACTAAAATGGTTTCATATGAAGATTATTTATCTTTATGTAATAGTCATACTAGTAAAGTAAAATCTTTATTTTTAGATTTAGAAAAATATTATAATATTCTTGGTAGAAGAAGTGAGTTAACTTCAGAAGAAACTTTGAGTTTTAATAGCAAAATCAATGAAATTTCAAATATATTTGAAAAGAATTACAATGTTTATTCAAAGTTGGATGTATTAACGTTTCAAGCAATAAGAGAAGGTAGAGAGACTTTCAAACTTAATGAATTTATTGCTAATATAAAGTACTGCTTTTTTACTAAAAGAAAACCTTTACCTAGAGGATTTGATAATTTCTTTTATGGATTAAATTTATCTTCTTATAATGAGTATATTAATCTGAAAAGTCGAGTAGAATCTTGGATAGAAAATAATAATATAGAAAGTTTAAAAAAGAAAATAGTAAAAGATAAAATAGAAAATATGATTAAATACTTTCCAGAAATGTTAAAAAAACAAATTTTTATAATAAATTTATGTAGTTTAAATAAGACTAACTTTGATTTAGTTAAAAGAGAAAAAGAAAAAGTAGTTCAATTTTTAGAAGAACTTAATCAGTTACTGCTTACCCATGCTGATGTTTTAACAAAAGAGGAAACAGAAAAATATTGGGAATCTTATCAAAGTTTTAAGTATCAATGTGATAATATAATGTCATCTAAAATAGACGTGATTAAAAAACTTAAAATGGAAACTCTAAATTTGTTAAAATCTACTCAAGTAAGTAAAAATAAGATAATGGAAAGTGATACAGTAAGTGATGAAGATTTAAGAGAGTACATCCAGTCTTTGTTTAATTATCATATGAATGTTGTAACTATTAAATTGATAGATAATCAAAACGATACTTTGCTTTTAGAAGAGAAAATTAAAGTATATGAAATGATAATGCATGAAATTTCTATGTTAAGAAGTAAAAACTCAAATACTTCAGAATTAGAAACTAAATATAGTTGTGAGTTAGAAGAAATTCAAAAGAAATTATTTTTTGAACAAAATAATGGAAAGCCTGAAAGATATTTAGAATATTTGTGGAAACAAACTAAATTAGAAAAAAGCTTAAGTGATAGTTCTGCATCTGAACAAGTGTTTTTAGAATATTTGGAAGTAGTAGGTAGTATGGCTAAAGAAGAATACTTAAGTGATAATCCAATGACTGACGATGAAATTTTAAATTCTATTAGAGATATCGAAGCTAACCTAGCCTATTTAGTTGCTAAGAGAAAAGTAATAATAGATAAACACTTAAAAGACAATTCATTTAAAGCCATTATGCAAGAATTTGAATCTTCTATAAATGAATATGAAGAACAACTTAAAATATTGAAGTTATAATTCAAAAAGTGCAATATTATAATGCTTTAATCACAAAAACTAAATTAAATATTTAAAAATCTTCTAAAATGTAATATAATTGAAATATAAAGTAGGTGATAAAAGTGTATAATTGTGCGAGAAAGGTTTTGGATTCTAGTTTGGTCTTGACATCTAAAACATTAGATATTGAGATTAAAAAAGATAATTTAAAAAACATTATTATTAATTATATTTTAGAAAGCTGTGTTGACTATAATCCGTCTACTGACACAAATGTAACTATGGTTGAGATAATTAATACAGTTGAAAAAAGATATAGAGAAGGAAAAAATGAATATTATTATTGTTATGACATATTATATGCGATAGTTAAAGGTATGGAATTAATTCAAGACAGCCATATAGATTTAATTAAGTCTTCTGGAAAAGACAGAATTTCAGAACCGATCTACGAGTTTAATAAAGATGGTATTTTAGTAACAATTACTATTCGCTCAAGATCTTCGATGTATAAAACATTATTACAAGTATCTCGTTATTTTGATAAAAAATTTATGAATGAAGAACATAAAAGAACTTTGAAAATCTAAATACAAAGTTCTTTTATATATGTGTTACAACATAGTATACAGCTAGTTGATAAAAGTTAACAGTAAGTGTAGGCACCGATGAAATGTTAAAAATCGTGAGTTTTAGTGGCTAAATAAAGTCAGAAACAAAATCAAGAGTTAACGAAATTTACTATAAATATTGTATCATATTTTTCACTTAAAACATTTTTCTAAGTGACTATAAGACTTTATCATAAATTAATCACACAACAAAATTCAAATACAACATGTAAATTGACTTCTCAAAAAAATTGTCATATAATGTTTAAGTTTTCGCATAAAAGAAAGGGGATAATTAAAATGAATAAAGAAAACATACTTGGAACAGAAAAAATCACAAAACTAATAAAGAGATTTAGTATACCATGCATAATATCTATGTTAGTTAATTCTTTATACAACATGGTAGACCAAATATTTATAGGACACGGTGTAGGAATGCTAGGTAACGGTGCCACTAACGTAGTATTTCCAATCTCAGTAATCGCACTTGCAGTATCTTTAATGTTTGGAGATGGCTCAAGTGCATTTCTTAGCCTAAAACTAGGTGAGAAAAAAGAAGATGAAGCGGCCAACGGAGTTGGAACAGGAATACTTTTATCAATAATCATTTCTATAATATTCACACTAATAACATATATATTTCTAAATAACTTATTAAACTTATTTGGATGTACTCCTGCCCTTAAAGAATACGCAACATCATATGGTAGAATAATTACTCTAGGTCTTCCCTTTGTAATAATAGGAACAACATTAAACTCTATTATACGTGCTGATGGAAGTCCAAAATACTCAATGTTCTCCATGGTACTAGGAGCAGTATTAAATATAATACTAGATCCGATATTTATATTTATTTTTAAAAAAGGAGTAGAAGGAGCAGCACTAGCAACTATCATAAGTCAAATAGTAACATTTATACTAAATGTACTATATTTAAAGAAACTAAAAACCATCAAACTAACAAGTGAAACGCTAAAACCTAAATGGAATTACATTAAAAAAGTTACACTGCTAGGAACAAGTAGTTTCATAACACAAATGAGTATAGTATTAGTAATCGCAGTAGAAAATAATCTACTAGGTAAATATGGTGCATCTTCATCATTTGGAAGTGAAATACCAATAACTGTACTAGGAATAGTAATGAAAATAAGTCAAATACTTTATAGTGTAATAATTGGATTAAGTGTAGGAGCACAACCTATATTTGGCTACAACTATGGAAGTGGTAAAAAAGAAAGAGTCAAAGAAACATTAAAGATAGTATTAAGAGTAAGTCTAATAATAACACTAATATCATTTATACTATTTCAAACAATTCCAGATAAACTAATATTATTATTTGGAAGTGGTGATGACAAATACATAGAATTTGCGTGTCTTACATTTAGAATATACTTAATGTTAGTAATCGCTAATGGTATACAAATGCCTGCTGGAATATTCTTCCAAGCAATAGGTAAAAGTACAAAAAGTGCTATTCTTTCATTATCAAGACAAGTATTATTCTTAATACCAGCAATGTTTATACTAGGACGTATATTTGGATTAATGGGAATACTTTATGCAGGTCCTGTCGCAGATGGAGTAGCATTTATACTATCTGCACTTTTCCTAACTTTAGAAATAAAAGCATTATCAAAAGAAAAAGTCAAAGAAATATTAATAGAAGAAACAAAACTAAAAGAAAGCATAAAAGATAAACAAATAATAATAACAATAGCAAGAGAATATGGTTCAGGTGGAAGATACATAGGAAAATTACTAGCTGAAAAATTAGGAATTAAATTATATGACAAAGAACTAATAAAAGAAGTATCTAGACTTTCTGGATTAAAAGAAGAGTACATTGAAGAAAACGAACAAAAAAGAAATAAACTAGATAATATGTGGTATTATGGTAATCTATCTAATAGAGATAAATTATTCTTAAGTGAAAGTAATGTAATAAAAGAAATCGCAAAAAAAGAATCTTGTATAATAGTCGGAAGATGTGCAGACTATATACTTAAAGATAATAAAAATGTTATAAGAGTATTTGTATATAGTAGTTTAGAAAACAAAGTGAGTCGTGCTGTAAAGTATTATGGACTTAAAGAAAAAAATGCTAAAAAAATAATAGAAGATACAAACAAAAAAAGAAGTGAGCACTACAAACACTACACAAACTCTACTTGGAATAACCCAAATAATTATGACATTTGTATTAACAGTGATAGTCTTGGAATAGAAACTGCAGTAGAATTACTATATGAAAGTATTAAAAGAAAATAAAATATAAGTTTAAAAAGTCTGCATTATTTGATATAATTAGCTTATAAAAAGGTAGTTGATTTATATGTTGAACTCTGTAACAAGAAGAATTGATAATATTGTTCAACCTAATGGAGGTTATCTAAATCCTAATGATTTTGAAGCTATTAGTAAGAATTATGATAATGAAGAAGTTAATCAGAAATTAGAAAATATACATAGTAGTTTGGTTGGAACTGCTGTTGATTATTTAACTAGATTTATGTTAGGTGTTTCAAAAGATGAGGTTTTTCATACTCCTATGTATGGCTCCATGAAAGTTGATGAATATGACTATGCACTTAAATTATTAGAAAATGTAAATGGCTTGGATTCTAAATCTATAACCTGTGTTTGTAAGTTGGCAGGATTTGATGTTTGTATGCGTGCAGGAAAAGAATCTTATAAAGATGTTAAAACTATTAATCCTGATGATAATACAATAAATAATATAAAAATAATGGTAGAACGTGGAGTACAATTATTTAAAGAATATGGTCCAGTAATTAAAACAGGTTTAATTTATGTAGATAAAACAAGTAAATATATTTATACTGGAGATATAGATTATATTACTAATGATACATTATTAGATTTTAAAGTAAGTGTTAATTCTAAAATAAATTCTAAACAAACATTACAAGTATTGATTTATTATATAATGGGATTGCACTCACAAAATGAATGTTTTAAGAATATTAAGAATTTAGGAATATATAATCCTAGACTAAATATCTTATATATAAAAAGCATTGATTCTATTTCTCAAGAAATAATAGAAACAGTTTCAAATGATGTAATAGGTTATAATAATAAGGTAAATTTGAATAAAGTAGATAACATAAATCAATATGAAAATTTACTTACAACAACTGATGTTATGAAAATTTTGGAATGTTCTAGGTATATGGTAATGAAATATTATACAGAAGCAGGTTTACCATTATTTAAAAAGGGCGATAAATATTATATAAAAAAAGAAACTTTATATAATTGGTTAGAAGAAATGGAACAATTAAGAAAAAGACATAGAAGGAATATGACAATATTTGTTCTATTACCTTTGTGCTTAATAATAATTTTTTGTATGTTTATTATATTCAATAATTCTTAAACAGAATTAATAGTAATTTTAGATTAACTTTTTATAGTTAGTCTTTTATTTATGCAGAAAGGAGGATTTAAAAATAATTTATGAGATAGATTATGAACTATATTCTATTCTTTTAAATGAATAGCAAGAGAATAAAGAAAATTATAAAAATAATCATTAAATTAATAAATAAAATATATGAGCATCAAATTCTAATTCTATTATATTGAATAAAGTTGATAGATAATGTATAATATAAGGTATAAAGAACGAGGTGGATATTAATGAAAAAGACAATATATAGTGACCAAGACTTTAAAAGATTAATCGAGGGAAATTATTACTATGTAGATAAAACTAAAGTAATAGAAGACTTAATCATGTATAAAAAAGATGGAACAGCATTATTTCCAAGACCTAGAAGATTTGGCAAAAGTTTATTTATGTCAACACTAGATTATTTCTTTAACATAGAAAAGAATAGTAAACACTTATTTAAAGGGTTATACATAGAGAAGAGTAAAGTATTTAAAGAACACTTAAATAAATATCCAGTAATACATTTAGATTTTAAAGATTTAAGAGATAATAATTATGATAGTTTTTATACTAAGTTTAAATCTTTAATGAGTTCTGCTTATAAATCAAAGAAATATATTTATGATAGACTTGAAGAATACGAAAAGAAAAAATTTGATAGAATATTAAATGAAGAAGGAGTCAAAGAAGAATATGAGGAAGCGTTAGTAAAACTTTCAGAGTGGTTATACTCTTATTACAATAAAGAAGTAATAATATTAATAGATGAATATGATGCACCAATAAATGCATCTTATGTAAATAAATATTATGAGAAGTTAATGGGGTTATTTAGACCTATATTTTCAAGAACATTTAAAGGAAACAATGCTTTAAAGTTAGGAATAATGACAGGAGTGCTTAGAATAGGTGGGGAGTCATTCTTCAGTGCATTTAATAATCCAGATATATATGATGTAATGAGTAGTAAGTATAATGATTATTTTGGATTTACTAAAAATGAAACAAAAGAGATGTTAGAATACTTTAATTTAAAGCATACTAGTGAAGTAAGTGAATATTATGATGGATATAACTTTAATGGAGTTCATGTATATAATCCTTGGAGTATAGCTAATTATGCTAAAAATAAAGAATTGAAACTTTACTGGGTAAATACTGGAAGTAACGAATTAATAAGAAGTTTATTGACTCAAATAGATGAAGAAGAAAAGAGAAGAATTGAAGAACTAGTTAAAGGAAAAAGTAAAAGTTTTAAATATAATGAAAAGTTATCATTTAGCGATTTTAAATCAAATAATTTTACAGGTATACTAAACTTATTACTAGTAAGTGGATATTTAACATTAGATAGAAAAGAAGAAGATATATATTACTATAAAATACCAAACAAAGAAGTATTAGAAGATTTTATGAATATGATAAGCTACATAATGTTTGGAGAAGATATAAGAAATGGAGAATATATATTAGGATTTGTAGATGGGATAAAAAGTGGAGATAAAGAGTTGGCAGAGAAATACTTAAATCAAATGCTTAGAGGAGTTAGTTATTTAGATAACAAAGAAGCATTTTATCACGGATATATAATGAGTTTGTTTTTAAACTTTTTATCAGATAGTAAATATAGAGTAGAATCTAATCATGAATCAGGGGAAGGAAGATATGACGTATGTATAAAAAGAATAGATAATACTCTAGGAATAATAATAGAATTTAAAGTATCAAAGACAAAGAAGAATATGGAAGTAAAAGCAAAAGATGGAATAAAACAGATAAAGAAGAATTCTTATAGTGAGACACTACTTAGAGATAAAGTTAAAGATATAAAGGAATATGTGATAGTATTTCATGGAAATAGTGCTATAGTTAGATAACTATAGTTTTTCTTTTCTAAAAGAATAGTTCTTATAAAATAAAAAATAAATAAAATTAAATGTACACATAAAAACTACAAACGAAAAAGCAAAAAATACCAAAAACTGTACGATTTTGTTTGACATTAAAGCCATCTAGTGATATTATTAACTTGCTTGAGTTTTTTCAAAAACTCGCATTAAAATTATAAATACGATACACCAGGAAGTGTGTACGAGAAAGGAGCCATTATGACTACTATTAACCAATTAGTAAAACACAAAAGAGGACAAAAAGTAAGAAAGAGTAAAAGTCCAGTATTAAATGTTGGATACAACTCAAAAGATAAAAAAAGAACTAACAATACATCTCCTCAAAAACGTGGAGTATGTACTCGTGTTGGTACTAAAACACCAAAGAAACCAAACTCTGCCTTACGTAAATATGCTCGTGTAAGATTAAGTAACGGTTACGAAGTAACATGCTACATTCCAGGAATTGGACACAACTTACAAGAACACAGTGTTGTATTAATCAGAGGCGGACGTGTTAAAGACCTTATCGGAGTACGTTATCACATCATCCGTGGAACATTAGATACAGCAGGAGTAGAAGCAAGACGTCAAGGAAGAAGTAAATACGGTGCTAAAAAGCCAAAAAATAAATAACTAAAATAAATTTAAAAGAAAGGAGTGAATATAGATGCGTAAAAGAAGAGCAGAAAAAAGAGAAGTATTAGCAGATCCTATATATAATTCTAAAATTGTAACAAAACTAATAAACAGAATCATGTTAGATGGTAAAAAAGGAACTGCTCAAACAATACTATATGACGCATTTAATATAGTAAAAGATAAGACTGGTAAAGAGCCTATGGAAGTTTTTGATGCAGCGTTCCAAAACATTAAACCTGCACTAGAAATTAGAAGTAGACGTATTGGTGGTGGAAACTATCAAGTACCAGTTGAAGTAAGACCTGAAAGACAACAAGCCTTAGCCCTACGTTGGTTAGTACAATACGCAAAAACTAGAAACGGTAAAGGAATGGCAGAAAACTTAGCTGCTGAAATAATAGATGCCGCAGAGGGTACTGGTGGCGCAGTTAAAAAACGTGAAGACACACATAAAATGGCAGAAGCTAATAAAGCATATGCTCATTATAGATGGTAAGAAGGGAGAATTAAAATATGGCACGTGACGTATCTTTGGATAAAACTCGTAATATAGGAATAATGGCACATATAGATGCCGGAAAAACTACATTTACAGAGCGTGTACTTTTCCATACAGGAATAACTCACAAAATCGGTGAAACACACGATGGAGAGTCTCAAATGGACTGGATGGAACAAGAAAAAGAAAGAGGAATAACTATCACAAGTGCTGCAACAACTGCACACTGGAAAGGTTATAGACTTAACATTATAGATACACCAGGACACGTAGACTTTACAATAGAAGTATCACGTAGTCTTAGAGTATTAGACGGTGCAATCGCGCTTATAGATGCTCAAGCAGGTGTAGAAACTCAAACTGAACAAGTTTGGAGACAAGCAAATGAATGGAAAGTTCCAAGAATGATATTTGCTAATAAAATGGATAAAATGGGAGCTAACTTTGAATACAGTTTAGGTACTATCAAAGATAGACTTTCAGAAAAATCTGCACCAATCGAATGGCCAATCGGAGCAGAAAGTGAATTTAATGGAATTATTGATTTAGTTTCAATGAAGGCTTACACATTTGATGGAGAACAACATGAAGAATATAGTGAAATAGAAATTCCAGCAGATTTAAAAGATATTGCTGAAGAAAAGAGAATAGAACTAATAGATGCTGTATCTATGTTTGATGATTCTCTAATGGAAAAATATCTAGAAGGACAAGAACTTAGTCCAGAAGACATCAAGTCTGCTATAAGAAAAGGTGTACTTGCTGGAGAATTTTATCCAGTATTATGTGGAACAGCACTAGGAAATATTGGTGTGAAACTTGCACTTGATGCTGTATTAGACTATTTGCCAGCGCCAACTGACATTGCACATGTAAAAGGTATCGACATGAACGATAACCCAATAGAAAGAAAAACTAGTGATTCTGAACCTTTCTCAGCACTTGCGTTCAAAGTTATGAACGATCCATTTGTTGGAAATTTAACATTCTTCCGTGTGTACTCTGGTACTCTAAAAAGTGGAAGTTATGTTTACAATTCAACTAAAGGAACAAAAGAAAGAATTGGACGTATTCTTCAAATGCATGCTAACCAAAGAAAAGAAATTACTGAGGTGTATGCTGGAGAAATTGCTGCTGCTGTAGGACTTAAAGATACTACAACTGGAGACACTTTATGTGATGAGAAACATCAAGTTATACTTGAAAAAATGACTTTCCCAGAACCAGTTATAGAACTTGCTATCGAACCAAAGAGTAAACAAGACCAAGAAAAAATGAGTCTTGCATTACAAAAATTAGCAAAAGAAGATCCATCATTCAGAGCTAGCACAAACCACGAGACAGGACAAACTATCATCGCTGGTATGGGTGAATTACACTTAGATGTATTAGTAGACAGAATGAAAAGAGAATTTGATGTTGAATGTAATGTAGGTAAACCACAAGTTGCTTACCGTGAAACACTAACTGCTACTGCAGAATGTGAAGGAAAATACATTAAACAATCAGGTGGTCGTGGACAATATGGACACGTTTGGGTTAAATTTGAACCTAATAAAGATAATGGGTACGAATTCGTTGATGAAATTGTTGGTGGAGTAGTACCTCGTGAATATATTGGAGTTGTAGATAAAGGGCTTCAAGAAGCACTAGAAGGCGGTGTACTAGCAGGATATCCTATGATAGATGTAAAATGTACACTATTTGATGGTTCATACCATGATGTAGACTCAAATGAAATGGCATTTAAAATTGCTGCATCAATGGCATTGAAAGAAGCGAAAAATAAATGTAAACCAGCACTACTTGAACCTATAATGAAAGTTGATGTAGTAGTACCAGAAGAATTTATGGGAACTGTAATGGGTGACTTAACAAGTAGAAGAGGTCGTCCACTTGGAAACGAATCTCGTGGAAAAGATTTACAAATATCTGCAATGGTACCATTAGCAGAAATGTTTGGTTACATGACAGTACTTCGTTCAAATACACAAGGACGTGGAACATATCAAATGATATTTGACCACTATGAAGAAGTGCCTAGAAATATTGCTGACGAAATCATTAAGAAAAACAGCATTCAATAGGGAGTGACTACAAAAGTTCATATAGGTACAATTGAACACGTAGATCACAGTAAAACAACTTTAGAAGAAAATTCTAAAAAAGAAAGTGAGAGTTCTTCTAAAAATATATAAAAAAGAAGAACTCTTAGCTTAATAAATAAAAAATAAATAATTTGTCATAAAAAAATTCATTTAATGCTTGCAAAAAGTATAAGTATTAGATAAAATTAGAATGTATACAAAAAAGGAGGAAATACAAAATGGCAAGAGAAAAATTTGATCGTTCAAAACCACATGTTAACATTGGTACAATTGGACACGTAGACCACGGTAAAACAACTTTAACTGCGGCTATAACTAAATTATTTGGAGAATTCGTTGACTATGCAGACATCGATAAAGCTCCAGAAGAAAGAGAAAGAGGAATAACTATCAATACAGCTCACGTTGAGTATGAAACTGAAAAGAGACATTATGCTCACGTTGACTGTCCAGGACACGCTGACTATGTTAAAAACATGATAACAGGTGCTGCTCAAATGGATGGTGCTATCCTAGTTGTTAGTGCAACTGACGGTGCTATGCCTCAAACAAGAGAACACATTCTATTATCAAGACAAGTTGGTGTACCTAAAATGTGCGTATTCATCAACAAATGTGATATGGTTGATGATCCAGAACTAGTAGACCTAGTTGAAATGGAAGTTAGAGAATTACTAACTGAATATGGATTTGATGGAGATAATACTCCAGTAGTTAGAGGTTCAGCTCTTAAAGCAATTGAAGGAGATGCTAACTACGAACAAGCTGTTAGAGACTTAATGGCTGCTGTTGATGATTGGATCGACACTCCAGTAAGAGATACAGACAAACCATTCTTAATGAGTATTGAGGATGTATTCACTATCACAGGACGTGGAACTGTTGTTACAGGTCGTGTTGAAAGAGGACAATTAAAACTTAATGAAGAAGTTGAAATCGTTGGTATCAAAGATACAAGAAAGACAGTTGTAACTGGTATCGAAATGTTCAGAAAGTCATTAGACTATGCTGAAGCAGGAGATAACGCAGGAGTACTTCTTCGTGGTATCAACCGTGAAGACGTTGAAAGAGGACAAGTACTTGCAAAACCAGGAAGTGTTCATCCTCACAAGAAGTTCAAAGCAGAAGTTTATGTTCTATCTAAAGAAGAAGGTGGAAGACATACTCCATTCTTCAGTAACTATAGACCACAATTCTACTTCAGAACTACAGATGTTACTGGTGTAATCGAATTACCTGCTGGTGTTGAAATGGTTATGCCTGGTGACAATGTTACTATGACAGTTGAACTAATAAGTAACATAGCTATCGAAAACGGAACTCAATTCAGTATCCGTGAAGGTGGACGTACTGTTGGTGCTGGTGTAGTATCAGAAATCATCGAATAATTAATGAAAATTAATCCCTTCGGGGATTTTTTCTTTTCCATAATTTATTTACATGTCATTTACAAAAGTGATTGACTTGACATACAATATAATGATAAAATGATAATCCCGTGGGTAGTAAACAAGGAGAGTTTAATGATAAAAGAGACATTGAAAAAATGTGTATATTATAAAGATAAGAGAAACATTATTTTATGCTTAATAGCTTTAATTACTTTAAGCATTATAATAATCAAAATTGCGAGTTTAAACTATAACACTAATTATGATAATTTAGAAAAGAATTTAAAAGAAATAAATGCTTTAAATGGAGAAGAACTTGCATTAAAAGTGCAAGAAACAATAAAAAATAACATCGATGACTATTTAAAAGAATATTCTATATATTATAATTTAGATGGAAACAAAGTAGTAGAATTTGCAAGAAACATAACTGAAAACTATAACATTAACTTAAACGATGTAGGAGGACGTATTACATCAGATAACGTTGAAGGACAAGCCATGATGTTTGTATATTATCTAAGTAGAAATCAATTATCAAAGTCCCTAAGCGAATATGGACTTTCTAGTGACTATTTTAAAACAAATTATGACATGATAACCTTAGGAGAAAATCAAGCATTGAGAAGTGGCTTAACGTTTTCACAATTTCTAGGAAAAGTTTGCGATAACTTAGGAATGGACAAAAATTATCTTCTATCTATTTCCTACTTAGAAACAGGAAAAAACACGAGTGGTTTAGCCCTAAGAAGTAATAATTTTGGAGGATTAAGAGGAAGCGGTGAATATTTTACATATGAATCGCCAGAAAAAGGTATAATTGCATTCGTTGTTAATTTAAAGGGATATGAGAAATACAACTTAACCAGTATTTATGAATTATCAGGAATTTATACTCACGGTAACAAATATAATCCATCAAATACTTGGGTAAGTAGTGTTTATAAATATTATGACGATATTGTAAATAATCCTAGTGAATATTTTCTCGTTGAAGGTATGTAAAATATGTTATCTAATAAAATCAATGAAAATATAAAAAAGTTGTTCAAAAAAGGTGTAATTTAGAAGTGAAAGTGGTTTGAAACAGGTGGCGAGATGTTTAAATTAATAAAAAATATAGTATATTAAACTAGAAAAAGTATATGAAAATAAAAATTTTGCATAAAAGAAAGAGAGGAAAAGAAATAATGAAATTAGAAAACAAAGTCGCAGTTATAACAGGTGGGTTTAAAGGAATAGGAAGAGGAATAGTGAATGTATTCCTTAAATATGGAGCTAAAGTTGTAGTGCTTGACTATGATGAAGCAGTACTAGAAATGAACAGTGAAAATATCTTAGCATACAAAGTAGACATAAGAAACAAAGATAGTGTTGAAAATGCTTTAAAATCTGCAGTATCAAAGTTTGGAAAAATAAATGTTTTAGTAAACAATGCTGGTGTATGCGAATTAGAAACTTTCGAAAATATGAGTGATGAAATACTAAACCGTCATTTAGACATAAACATTTGTGGAGTATGGAACGTAACAAAAGTAGTTCTTCCATATTTGAAAAAACAAGAAAACAGCACAATAGTAAACTTGTCTAGTGTAACAGGCCCTATGGTCGCAGATCCAGGAGAAGTAGCGTATGCTATGACAAAATCTGCAGTTCTAGGTTTTACAAAAGCTTTATCAAGAGAATTAGCAGATGATGGTATAAGAGTAAATGCAATAATGCCAGGATATGTTATGACACCATTAGTTGAAAGAATGGCAATACTAAGCAATAAAGAAAATCCACAAAGTGTTATTGATGGTATTGCAAATGCTATTCCATTAAAAAGACTAGCGAATCCTGAGGAAATAGGTGAACTTGCAGCGTTCCTAGCATGTAAAGAATCGAGTTACATTACTGGACAAGGAATAGTAATAGATGGTGGCTCAACCCTTCCAGAAACATCTGATATGGGAGTGTAAATAATACCAACTCTAAAATGTTAAACAAAAATATAAGAAGAACTTATATAAAGAATATAAAGTTCTTTTCCTTTACACTCATACTAAAAGTTATGTTTACATTTTAAATAAAAATGTTATAATTAAAAATAGAAGTGGGAGGATTAATATGAACAAATTAAAAAAATTAATCGGTATAATATTATGTGCACTTTTAATTACAGGGTGCGAATTAAAATATGAAGGACAAGTAGAGATAAAATCTGATGGAAAAATGGATATGTCTATAATAATGGCATATGATAGAGAACTAATTAGTACATTAATATATATGGAAGAAAATGATGACCTATTAGGAAGTGAAGATGAAGACGATATGTCTGACATCCCAGAGGCAAGTATAACAAAAATAAGGACGTATTTAGAAGAAAATAAGCCAGAAGAACAAGATGGAGTAGAAGTAAGTAGATATGAGAGAAATGGCTATTATGGTTATCAAATGACTTATGAAATAAATAATATAGATGATGTTTCATCAAAAGAAAAAGTAGATAGCTCATTATTTGAAGATTTCAATATTCAAGATACAGAAAATACAAACAATAATAATGAAAAAAAGATTATGTTTCAAAAAGAAGACGACACTTACTATGCAAACTATAAGCTTAATGATACGTCTGATAGTTCTAATGGTATGTCTGCTAATCTTTCAAGGATAAATTTATCTCTAAAATATACAGTAACATTACCAACTAAACCTATTGAACACAATGCAGATACAATAAGTGAAGATGGAAAAACTCTAACTTGGAATATATCTAGTTTAAACGAAGATATAGATAGTATAAAATATTCATTCAAATTAAAAGATGTAGTAGCAGGAGCTAAAACAGATGGATTGAATACTGAAATGATTATGTTAATCGCAGGAATTGTAATAATAGTTATAATTATTGTAGTGGTTTTAATACTATTTGCAAGAAATAACAAAAAGTTAGATAAAAGCTTAGAAGCTTTAGACCAAACAATCCCAAGTGCTACTCCAAAATCAAATACACCTGTGGTAGAAAATACACCAGTATCTATTACTAATACTGAACAAGCACCTATAGAAACTGTGTCTGTAGCGGAAACAAATCAAACATCTATGACAGAACAACCTACAAGTCAAACCATGGTACAACCACAATCTACAATGCAAATAGAAACAGTACCTGTGGTAGAAAATATACCAGTAACTCCTACACAAACTTTAGAGCAAAATAATACAGTTGTAGCTGAAGCACCAATTGTAGAAAATATGCAAGTAGAAAATCCGCAAATAGGAACTACAGAACAATTACAAACAACTCCTAATTTAGAAGAAATGCCGATAATAATAGAACCTTCAGTAGTACCTGCAGTTCCTGGTGTACAAGAAACTCCAGAACCTCAAAGTAAAGCAATAAACACTGAAAATATATCACAACCAGTAACTACAAACGAAGAGACAACTAGAGACATCGAATTAGAAAGCATTTCATCGGTTTCTCCTGTAATAAATAGCGTTCCAGAAATAGTTGTTGAGCAACCTGTTGAAGAAACACAACAGACAATTGAGATTATACCAGTAGTAGAAAATCTTGTACAAGAGCTTCCAGTACAGGAGGAAGTAACTCCTTCTGTTCCAGATTCAAACATCTTTGACACTCCAAATACTAATATTGAAGGACAACCAAAAGAAGAAAGCGTAATTCCAAATACTAAGGAAACAAAAATAGAGGTGGAGCCTGTACAACCAGTAATAACAGAGATAAATGAAAATCAAATGGTAAATGTTAGCCCAGTAGTTGAACAACCAATAATAAACGAAACACCAGTTATAGAAGTTCCAATTGTCAATGAAAAAGCGGAAATTACTGATACATCAACAAGCGAAATGCCAATCGAACAAGTGAATACTGTAAGTAAAAATATAGTTGAAGAAGAAACACCAATTATTACTGAACAAGTTATATCAGAACCAATCGTGCCAGTAGTTAATGAAGAACCAAAGTTAGAAGTTCTAGAAACTAGTAATCAAACACTAGAAGAACCAGATATACCACTTCCAGAACCTATAATCGAACCACAAATAATTGAAGAAGCTAAATTGGAAGAAGCTCCAGTTATTGAAGAACCAACTGGAAATAGATTTATTCAAACAGATTTTATAGAAAATAGAACTGATGAATCACAAAATAATAATACAAATATCTAAAAAATCGTCATAACGGCGGTTTTTTTTCATAAAACATCCCCATAACAGTTGATTTTTTTACACATTTATCGTATACTTAACTAGTAAGTTTTATCTTGGTCTTGAGAGTTCTCCAACTCTTTACTAGGATTAAACGGATAAATTATGAAAGGAGAATTAAAAATGGCAATTACAAAAGCTAGAAAAGAAGAATTAGTTAAAGAATTTGGAAGAGGAAAAAATGATACAGGAAGTGTTGAAGTACAAGTTGCAATTCTTACTGAACAAATAGTAGAATTAACTGATCACTTAAAGAAACACATTCATGATTTCCATTCTAAAAGAGGATTACAACAAATGGTAGGTAAAAGAAGAAGCTTATTAGACTATCTTAAACGTACAGATGTTGTAAGATATCGTGAACTAATAAATAAATTAGGATTAAGAAAGTAGGCACTTATATTTTAAGTGTCACTTTTTGTTTGATAAAAAAGAAAGAGGTAAAAATGAAAAAAGTATTTGAATATGATTTTTTAGGACATAAACTAGTAATAGAAACAGGAGAACTCGCAAAACAAGCTTCTGGAGCTGTATTGGTAAGATATGAGGACACAGTAATATTATCTACATCAGTTATGAGCAATAATGTAAGCACAGCAGACTTCTTCCCACTTACTATACTTTATCAAGAAAAACTATACTCAGTAGGTAAAATTCCTGGAGGATTTATAAAAAGAGAAGGACGTCCTACAGATGCAGCAACTCTAAGTGCTAGAGTAATAGATAGACCGATAAGACCGATGTTTGATGAATCTTTTAGAAATGAAGTGCAAGTAGTAAATACGGTACTAAGTGTAGATAATGATTTCACTCCAGAAATGACAGCATTATTTGGAACAAGTCTTGCACTTGGAATCTCAAATATTCCATTTGACGGTCCAGTAAGTGGAGTAGTGGTAGGAAAAATAGATGGAAAATTAAAAATAAATCCTAGTACTGAAGAAATGGAAAGAAGCACTATTAACCTAACAGTAGCAGGAACAGAAAATGCCATAAATATGGTTGAAGCAGGATCTAAAGAAGTATCAGAGGAAGAAATGCTAGAAGCATTAATGTTTGGACATGAACACATTAAAATCTTATGCAAAATTCAAAAAGAAATTATAGACGAAGTAGGAGTAGAGAAAATCGAAGTTGAACTTGCTAAACTTGATGAAAACATAGTTAAAGAAGTAAACAATGACATAAGAACTGAAATGCTAGCAGCAATTCAAATTAAAGATAAACTTGCTTCATATGCTAAAATAGATGAGCTAAAAGAAAGAGCACTAACTAATTACGAGACTAATCACTCTGAAAGTGAAACACTAGTTGATGAATTAAAACAAGTGCGTAAACAAGCAGATATCATAGAAGCAGAAGAAGTAAGAAGATTAATAACAGAAGAAAAAGTAAGACCAGACGGAAGAGGACTTACAGAAATAAGGCCGCTAAGTACAGACATAGACTTGCTTCCTAGAACTCATGGAAGTGCATTATTTACACGTGGTCAAACTCAAGCCTTAGCAGTAACAACACTAGGTGCAATAGGAGAACATCAAATATTAGATGGACTTGGAATAGAAGATACAAAAAGATTTATGTTTCACTATAACTTCCCTTCATTTAGTGTAGGCGAAACAGGAAGATATGGTTCACCTGGTAGACGTGAAATAGGACACGGAGCCTTAGCAGAACGTGCACTTCTACAAGTAATGCCATCTGAAGAAGAATTTCCTTACACAGTTAGAGTAGTAAGTGAAGTTTTAGAAAGCAATGGTTCAAGTAGTCAAGCAAGTATCTGCGCAGGCTGCATGTCTCTAATGACTGCTGGAGTTCCAATTAAAGCACCTGTCGCAGGAATTGCAATGGGATTAATAACAAAAGGAGATAACTATACTATACTTACAGATATACAAGGATTAGAAGACCATATGGGAGACATGGACTTTAAAGTAGCAGGAACGCGTTCTGGTATAACAGCACTTCAAATGGACATAAAAATTAAAGGAATAACTGAAAGCATTTTAAAAGAAAGTCTAGAACAGGCAAAAATTGCTAGAATGCACCTACTAGATGTAATGGAAAGTACTATAAAAGAACCAAGAAAAGAACTAAGTCCATATGCACCAAAAATTAAAATGATGACGATAGATCCAGACAAAATAAAAGATGTAATCGGTCGTGGTGGAGAAATGATAACAAAAATCATACTTGATAGTTCTAACGTTACTACAGTTAACCATAAAGATGCAGTTAAAATTGACATAGAAGACGATGGAAGAGTAATTGCTTATCACACAGACTACGCTGTAATAGATAAAGCTCTTAAAATGATAGAAGAAGTAGTAAGAGAAGTTGAAATAGGCAGTATTTATACTGGAATTGTAACAAAAGTAGAAGACTTCGGATGCTTTGTAGAACTTTGGCCTGGATGTGAAGGATTAGTTCACGTAAGTCAATTAGACACTAAAAGAGTAGACAAACCAAGTGATTTATATAAGGTAGGAGACGAAATAATAGTAAAAGCAACAGGTTATGATAAACGTGGTAAACTTAATCTTTCAAGAAAAGAAGCAATATCTAAACCAAAAGAAAAAGAGTAATAATTAAATGAAGGTGATTAAAAATGAAATTAAAATACAATGCTAATTACAATACAATATTACTACAAAAAGAAAATCAAATTTTAGCAGTTTCTAGAGCATGGACTGGAGACTATATTAGTCTAGAGACAAGTCCTTTTCAAGAAGACGTAATAACTTTTGAAATATCAAAGGAAAGTGAAGAAAAAGTAGAAAATCAATTATATGTGGCATTTAATAAACTTATAAGTGAATTTATTTCTCTATATAATAAATTGGGATACACTTCATATGGATTAGAAATAAATACAGAAAACAGAATAATAAAATTTTTGGAAAATACAATTAGTAATTCACTAATAATTGAAGAAAAAAAGGAAAAAATAATACTTACATTTATAAATAAACAGAAAAATTTTCAAAATAACAGAGTTATTCTAGACCGAAGTGGAGCAGTAGCATATGGATACTTCTTTCCACTACAAGATTTATATTACGAGTTGATAGAAATAACAAAATCTAATGAAAATAACCTAACAAAAAAGATTGACTAAACATAAATTGTATAGTATTATTAATACATAAAAGCGGTGTACCCAGCCAATAAATTGGGAGCTAAAAAAGCGGTGTACCCAGCCAATAAATTGGGAGCTAAAAAAGCGGTGTACCCAGCCACAAATTGGGAGCTAAAAAAGTATGAATCGGCTAGAAAAAATCTAGTCTTTTCTTTTGTCATAATGTATAATTAAATTAGAAAGGAAGAAAAAATTATGAATAAAACTTTAGAATTGGTAAAAATAAATAGTAACTACTGTGACTATTTAAGAAAATATGACGAAAAAGTTCCATACAACAAGAATACAAAAGAACTAAGACCTTTTGTAGGAATACTATTTGTTGTACATGATTGTGAATACTTTGCACCACTATCAAGTCCAAAGCCAAAACATATGCAAATGAAAAATAATTTAGACTTTTACAAAATTAACAATGGCATATTTGGAGTAGTAAATTTTAATAATATGATTCCTGTAACAAAAGATTGTTATGAAATAATAAATTTAAATGAAAAAGTAAAACCAACCAAAGAAATTGAATATATAGAACTCTTAAAAAATCAACTTAAGTATCTAAACAAAAACTATATAGAATTAAAATCAAAAGCTTTTAAACTCTACGAATTATACATAAATAACAAACTTCCCGAGAACATAAAAATTAGATGTTGTAACTTTAAATTGTTAGAAGAAAAATGCCAAGAATATGAGCAAGAAAAAATCAAATCATAACAAAAGACCTAAAAATTACTTTAGGTCTTTAATATATTTTTTTAGTTGTTTTGAATTAGGACCAAAAATAATCTTAAGTTGATTTTCTATCTCAACAATCCCTTTAGCGCCCAACTTTTGAATACCATCCTTATTAACTATACTAGTATCCTTTACAACAACCTTAAGTCTAGATAAATTTGTTTCAACATCAATAATATTTTCTTTACCACCTAAATAAGTAATTAACTTATTAATTTCAACTCTAAAATCTTTTTTATTAATCTTTATTACTATAATCGATATTAAAACTAATATCACAAAAATAATTACATATTGCCAATACATATATTTCACCTACTAAAATTATACTATACTATTACTAAAAAATAAACATAATTTTCCAAAATTTAAACTTCTATTAGTTGTATCTTGATATTATTAGCCCACTCACTAAAGGAGTTCATATACTTTTCTTTATACTGGCTTTCACAAATAAAAGCTATAGTATAAAAATACTCATCAATTTCTAAAATAACATCCATATGAAAGTAACCGTTCATAGAAAACTCAGCACACATAGAACCATTATCTAAAGTTTTCTTAATAACTTCTCCCTCATCTATTAAAATATTCCCATACACAGAATTATAATAAGAATCTAAAGTGGAATTTTTATTTTCAATCTTTACAGAGAACTCACTTTCATTTTCAATATCCTTATAAATCCAATCTTCTTTAGAATACTCTAAAAAATAATTTTTACTAGTCGTAACAACAATAATATTTCCATTATAATCACTAATATTATATTGATGCTCTTTAACTTCAGGAAACTCATAATTAACATCTCCCAAATCAAATAAAGTAGCAAAATAACTCAAAAAATCCAATTTTCTATTTAAAAACCTAATTCCTAAAATTAACACTATTATTCCTAAAACCAAGCTCAAGAATATAATATATTTTCTCTTCATTCAAGCACTTCCTCATTACTAAATTTTATCAAAAAATTAAAAAAATTACAAACAAAAAGACTCCTAAAAAGAAGCCTTTAAAAAGATAACTATCCGCAGATACATTCTACGTAAGTATCATTCAAACATCTTATGCTACATAAACAATTGATATTCATAGTGAAAATAGAATCAGTACCAACATAAGGATAAGGACTAGTAGTATCTGTATTAGGAGCTAGTACTCTAAAAGTACAACAACATCCATCTACTTTTTCTACTCTAAACACATTAGAACATCCTTGGCCAGTTGACTCTGCGCAGTCAGTATTAGTTCTAGTAGTAGGCATGCTCCAAGGTCTTCCATTACCACAACAAGTGTAAAGCATAATTGGTCTAGTGTTGCAAACAACACAATTTCCTCCGCCACCTAATGCAGGTCTATCACATGAATTTAGACAATTATCAGGACAAGCATTAGATTGAAGAACGTTAATCACTTGAAGTATCTCTTGTATACAATTATTATTGCATTCGTTGTTATCATTATTATTTCTACAACAAGAACCATTATTAAAATTATTATTCATTAATATCCACCCCTTCTTCATATTCACTAATAATTTATGTATAAAAAAGAAAATTGTGATAAATTATTCTTTGAATTTAAAAGAATATATTGTATAATAAAGATAAGAAAAGTAAAAGAATAAATAGGGAGCATAATATGAGAGATTTGTTTGGTAGTACAAAGTATATTAAGTTCGGGGTGTTAGAAACAATTCTTAGTAGTAGTAATGCAGTAAATGACCTTCTTGAATTAGAAGAACAAAAAAAATTAGAAGGAGATTTTTCATTTTTAGATTATCTAGCTAATCTAGATTCTTATCTATATGGTTTAATTAAGTTGCCATCAAATGACACAAAAAATCTTGAAATTTGGATTAACAACTATATAAAATATCTTTACATACCTCTTATAGAAAAAGATTGCATATATTTAGTAAAATCTAGATTGATAGGAGAACTAAGTAAAGTTAAAAATAAAGATTCTGAAATAGAAGACAACTTAAAAGATATCTGCCTTGAAACACTAGACTTTATCTTAGCAACTGTAGAATATAAAAAAGAAGAACTAGAAAGAAAACTAACGTCCATGATAAATGATGAATATATACAAGAATTTTTAATCAATTATTACAATATTTATGAAGATAAAGAATTTATCAAAACAATATACTATGAAAATGAGAACTTGTACAAAATGAAAGATAAATTTGATTTTCTAAAAAATTAGGGTAAAGAATTTCTTTGCTCTTTTATTAATTTTATGTTATTATTGTGATAAATCAAAATAAGTGATAGAATATATTTCGAAGTCCTTATATATATTAATTATAAAGAGAAGGTGAAAAATGAAAAATTTAGTAATAGTAGAAAGCCCTAGTAAAAGTAAAACAATTGAAAAATATCTAGGAAAAGACTACAAAGTGACATCAAGTAAAGGGCACATTAGAGATTTAACAACCTCTGGAAAATATGGGCTAGGTGTAGACTTAGAAGATAACTTTAAACCTAGTTATAAACCAATTACAGGCAAAAGTAAACTAATAACAGAACTAAAGAAAAATGTAGCTTCAAGTGATTATGTAATACTTGCTACCGATCCAGACCGTGAAGGAGAAGCAATAAGCTGGCATTTAAAAGATGCTTTAGGACTTGATGAAAACAAATATGGAAGAGTGGTATTTAATGAAATAACAGAATCCGCCATAAAAGAAGCATTCAAACATCCTAGAGATATAGACATGGATTTAGTTCATAGCCAAGAAAGCAGAAGAATATTAGACAGAATAATTGGCTTCAGATTAAGTAAGCTAATGCAAAATAAAACAGAAGGAAAAAGTGCAGGAAGAGTACAATCAGTTGCATTAAAACTTATTGTAGACAGAGAAAGAGAAATTGAAGCATTTGTTAGTGAAGAATATTTTACTATAGAAGCAATATTTAATGACTTTGAAGCAGAACTTACAAAATATAAAACGAAGAAGATAGAAATTAAATCAGAAAAAGAAGCGAATGATATATTAGAAAAACTATCTAATGCGTTCAAAATAGAAAACGTTGAAAGTAAAGAAAAGAAAAAGAAAAGTAAGCCACCATTTACAACAAGTACACTAACTCAAATGGCTAGTAGTCGTCTAGGATTTAGTGCCTCAAAAACAATGAGACTAGCTCAAGGATTATATGAAGGAAAAACACTAGACAATGAAACTGTCGGATTAATAAGCTATATGAGAACAGATAGTGTAAGGCTTTCAGACGTATTTGTTAAAGAAAGCCAAGGTTTCATCGCAGGTAAATATGGAAAAGAATATATAGGCTTTGTAAAACGAAGTAAATCTAAAGAAAATGTACAAGACGCACACGAAGCTATAAGGCCTACAAGCATTAACAGAACCCCAGAAAAAGTAAAGCCATTCTTAACACCAGACGAATATAAGCTCTATAGTTTAATATATGCTCGTGCTCTTGCTAGTCTAATGGCAGATGCAAAAGTTCAAGCAACAACTGTGACACTTGATAATAATGATTACAAATTTACTGTAAACGGACAAATTGGAACTTTTGATGGATACTTAAAAGTATATGGTGATTATGAAGAATCAAATGACAAAATATTGCCAGACTTCAGTGCTTATAATTCAAACGTCATAGTATCTAAAGAAATAAATAAAATTAGTCACTGGACAACGCCACCTGCAAGATTTAGTGAAGACAAACTAATAAAAGAAATGGAAAGCTTAGGAATTGGTAGACCTAGTACATATGTTAAAATAATTGAAGTATTAAAAGAAAGAAAATACATTGACATCATAGAAAAGAAATTCCATCCTACAATAATTGGAATAAAAGTTACAGATAAACTTCAGGAGTTTTTTAGCTCAATAATTAATGTAGAATATACTAGCGACATGGAAACACAATTAGACAAAGTAGCAGATGGTGATGAAGTATGGTATGAACTTCTAGATAAATTCTACAAAGACTTTGAACCACTTGTAAATTCTGCATACGAAGGAATGGAAAAAGAAGCACCAGAAGAAACAGGAGAAATGTGCCCAGAATGTGGAAAACCATTAGTATACCGCCATGGCAAATATGGTCGTTTCGTCGCGTGCAGTGGATATCCAGAATGTAAATACATACCTAAAGTAGAAAAAGAAGAAACTGTAATATGTAAATGCCCAAAATGTGAAGAGGGGAACATAGTTTCTAAAAAAACAAGAAAAGGTAAAGTTTTCTTTGGATGTTCAAACTATCCTAACTGTAAATATGCTCTTTGGGACAAGCCAACAGGAGATTTATGTCCTACATGTAGTGGACTATTAGTGGAAAAGAAAGATGATATATTCTGTCCAGAATGTAAAAATAAAGAAAAATAGGAGAAGAAATAATGATAGTTAATTATTCAAACCAAGAAGTTATAAAAGGAGAAAAATCAATATTTTTAGCAGGACCTACTCCAAGAAGTTCAGATGTTGAGACTTGGAGAAAAGAAGCAATTCATATATTAAATGATTTAGGCTTTGATGGTATAGTCTATGTTCCAGAATTTAATAATGAAGACAGAACATTTGACTTAATAAAACAAGTATGGTGGGAAAGAGAAGCACTTTTTAGTTCTAGTGTAATAGTTTTTTGGATTCCACGTTCAGATGTCTTGCCGGGATATACTACAAACATTGAATTCGGATATTGGATGGCTAAGGATAAAGGAAAAGTGATATATGGTAGACCTGATAATTCTATAAAAAACAATTACTTAGATTGGCTATATCAAACAGAGACACAAAAAGAAGCAATTAAAGATTTAAAAGAATTATTAGAAGGCGCTATGATTTTAGTAGAAGAAAATAAAGCAAGACTAACTAAAAGAATCTAAATTCTTATATCTAAAAGGAAATTTTGTTTTCCTTTTAGCAAAAAAGCGTTTGACAAATCAGTGTATATGATGGTATACTATTATCCAATAGAAAAGGAAAATGCTTCATATTTATTAAGCTGTATAAATAGATCACAAGAATATGCTTTAAACAAGTGGGGTGAAAAAATGAAATTAAATAAACACGGATGGGGATTCTTAGAATTTTTCTTCTTTTTAATAATATTTGTAATTTGCTTATATGTAGCTTTTGAAGGCTTGAAAAAATTAGGATTAATGGATGAAAATAATCAATTTATAAATAATGGAAATACAAATAATACTACGAATAAAAATGATAAAGAAGAACATATAATATCATATCCATCTTTAGAAGAAAAATTAGTAGAAGGAGCAAAAAAATATATAGCAGAATATTATGGCAATAATTTAGGGTTAGATACACTAAATATACGTGCGAGTCAACTGAAAAGTAGTGATTATTTAGATAAACTTGAAGATACAAAAGGAAGAAGTTGTTCTGGTTATGTATCTATATATGTAGATGTTGAAGGCAATACTATATATAAACCATTTTTAAAATGTAAAGACTATACCACTTCTGGATATGAAGAAAGAAAGGATGACTAATGAGTAACAAACTTATTGTAGTTTGGGGGACAGTTATAATACTTCTAGTAGGGACGATATATTTTATTGGAGTCAAATACGAGGAAGAACTCAAGTATATCTCATTAAAAAACGAATTAAAAGATACACTAAAAGAGTATATAAAGGATAATGATTCTAAACTTCCACTTAAAATAACTAGTGAAGAGTTAGAAGAACAAGAATATATAGGAGAACTTAAAATAGATGATAAAATATGCGCTGCAGACATAGAAGTAGACAAAAAGTTTTTATTTTATGATTATAATATAGAATTTACTTGTATAAAATTAGAAGAAGATGAGACAAAATAAGCTAATAGTTCTCATCTTATTTTCATTTGATTTACATTATTATCAGTGGTATAATTAAAATATGCAACAGTATTTTAGTAAAAATAAAAACGGTGAAATATTAGAATTAAACGAGCTAGATATTCACCACATAAAAAATGTAATGAGAATGAATATTGGGGATAAAATAATAGTAGTAGATAACAAAATCGCATATAATTGTAAACTAGAAGAAGATTATTGCCATGCTACTATAGAAAGCATTTACAAACAAAATACAGAAAATATTTACATTAGGGCATACATTCCAGTTCTTCAAGAAGAAAAAATGAGCTTTATAATAGAAAAAGGAACAGAAATGGGAGTAAGTGAATTTGTCCCAGTAAAATTCGAACATTCAAAATTCATAATAAATAAAGATAAGGAATCTAAAAAAATTGAAAGATGGAGTCGTATTGCCAAAGAAGCAAGTGAACAGTCACGAAGATTAGTAATTCCAAAAGTAAATAATATAATAAGTATTAAAGAAATAGAAACTGTTAAAGGTGTAAATATGTTGTGTTCTCTTGACAAAAATAACGTAAAAGAAATAAAGAATGTATTAAATGAGGAGACATTATGTGATAAAATATCTATAGTATTCGGACCAGAGGGAGGAATTTCCCCTAATGAAGAGGAAATATTAGTTAGCAATGGCTTTACGAAAACTTCTCTAGGAAAGAATGTTTTAAGAACAGAAACCGTTATAATTAACGTATGTTCTATTATAAATTATTTGAATGGGTGAGATTATGAGAGATAGTATTAACAATTTTATAGACCTTTTAGTGAAAGGAGATTCATTTCTAATCTTTTTGGTAATAATGTTAGTAATAATAATTGGAGTAATTGTATGTTTAGTTAAACTTCAAATTGGAGATAGGGAATACTATGAAGATGATGAGGAAGAAATAGAAGATGTTCAAAGTATAAAAGAAGTTACAGAAGATTTAGTACCTAAAACCAACTTTAGAAAAGAAGAACCAACTCCAAGTTTTGCTAAATTCGTCGCACCAGAACAAGAAGAACTTGCACCTAGAATATCTCTAAAAGAAAAAATGAGAGAGTACGAATCTCAAAATGAAGAGAAACTTACAGAGAAACCTATAAGTTATCCTATAAAAGAAGAAATTGATGATGAAGTTGAAGAAATCTTAAGTAATAATACATATGAAATGCCGAATAAAAGAGTAGTTGAACAATCAAGATTTAACTTTGACGTAGATTTTGATAAACAAGTAGAAGAAGCAATTCAAGAAGAAGAGAACGAGGAAACACTAGTACCAACAAATTACAGTTATGAAGAAACTAGTGATAAAGTAGATGACTTAGTAAGAAGTAGTTTTGAATTAGAAAATAGTATCAGTAAAATGAATAACGAACCTGACTACGAAGAAGAAATGCCATATAATAATTTACAAAATCCTCTAGAATTTAGTGGCTATAAGAAAGAAGAATTTGAACCTGTAAGAAGAATGGAAGTAGAACCACCAAAAATAGATGAAATTAGTGCGTATGAACAAGAACAAGAAGAACAAGCAATAATAAGCGCTAAAGAACTCGATAGTAAAATAAGCACTATGAAAGAAACTGGAGAATTTGAACAACATCAAGAAGAACTAAGGAAATATGAACAAGAATTAGAACAAAAAGCAATAATAAGTTATGATGAATTACTAAGTCGTGCTAGCGATGGTATAGTTAGTTATGAAAGTGAAGAAAAACTTGGGGGAATATCAGTTGGTAAAGTTGATACTAAACAAATAGAAACAATAAGAGAATCAGACGAAAAGCCTTATTATAAAGAAGAAGCATTTCTAGAGGCGATGAAGGAGTTTAGACGAGCACTATGATGAAGTTTTGTATCAAAACATTAGGATGTAAAGTAAATACATATGAAAGTGAATATATACATAGCCTTTTCGTAAAGAAAGGGTTTTTACCTTGTGAAGAAAATGCAGATATATATATAATAAACACATGTACAGTAACAAACACAAGCGATAGAAAAAGTAGACAAGTAATTAACAGTACGAGAGAGTCCCATCCGAACAGTATAATTATTGTATGTGGTTGCTATGCGCAAAACTGTTATCAAACAGGCAAACTAGATAATATAAAAGCAGACATAATAATAGGAAACAAAGACAAAAGTAAAATACTTAAATACTTAGAAGAATACTTAACAAACAAAGAAAAAATAAATAACTTTCATGATTTAAAACATGTAGAATTTGAAAATATGGAAATAGAAGCAAAAGAAAATCGCACCAGAGCATTCGTAAAAATAGAAGATGGCTGTAACAATTTTTGTACTTATTGTATAATTCCTTATGTCAGAGGATGTGTAAGAAGTAAAGAATTTTCTAAAGTTATTGAAGAAGTTAAATCACTAGTAAAAAATGGGCATAAAGAAATAGTCCTCACAGGAATACATACAGGAGCTTATAACGATGGAAAACATAACTTTGCAGACTTATTAAAAGAACTTGTAAAAATACCTAATCTTCTAAGACTAAGAATATCATCTATAGAAATAAATGAGCTAAATGACAAAGTATTAAAAATATTTGAGGAAAGTGACATTTTAGTTCCTCACTTACATGTTCCATTACAATCTGGCAGTGAAGAAATATTGAGACTAATGAACAGAAAATACAACAAAGATTTCTTTGAACAAAAAATAGAAAAAATAAGAAAATTGAAAGAAAACATTAGCTTCACTACAGATGTAATAGTAGGCTTCCCAAACGAAACAGAAGAAATGTATAAAGAAAGTATAGAATTTATAAAGAAAATAGGATTTACAAAAGTACATGTATTTCCATATTCTGACAGAGATGGAACAACTGCTAGTAAAATGAAAAATAAAGTTGACGGGAATATAAAAAAAAGAAGAGTACATGAACTTCTAGAATTATCTAAAGAATTAGAAGAGTCATTCTATACAAATTACTATGGTAAAATCATGGAAGTATTAATAGAAGAAGAAAAAGATGGTTACTTTATAGGTCACACTTCTAACTTCATTAAAGTAAAAATAAAAGGAAACTATGAAACCAACAAAATTTACAATATAATTCTTAATAAAGAAAACATAATAAATTAAAGGAAAAAATAATGACACTTAATCTTATATTAATACATAATTACTTATCACATAAAAAGGGAAAGAAGAGTATTAATAAATTATAATTATTTAAACGATAAACAAATTTAACTGAAAAGAAAAAGCAATATCTAATTTGATTTTACAGTGATTTTAAAAGTTCCTAGTAACAATTAGGGGCTTGACTCTTATAATATTATTGGAGTATAATTAACTCATTAAAGCGATAATGAAGTGGTGGAATACTTCTAGGCTATATATAAAGAAAGTAGATTCTTCTTAGAATAAATTAGGTGGAACCGCGGGTAAGAGACTCGTCCTAATGTCTAAGGAGTTTTTTATTTTAAGGAGGAGAGATAAGATGAAAACTGATTTAACTATGGAGAAGTTAGTTAATTTGTGTAAGCAATATGGATTTATATTTCAAGGAAGTGAAATATATGGAGGAC
>CAJUGE010000017.1 GCA_910586295.1 uncultured Bacilli bacterium
AGTACCGATAATAGCTTAACAGTAAATCTCTTATTCTTTTGAATACCAAAAATATATTTAAAAACAACATCTGAAACTAGATATTTATAATTACTCATTACTTCTTCTTTAACTTTTAAATCATACATAGCTTCTCCTTCTAGTGGGTTAATTACCCTCTACTTACTATATACGACGTTAGATATGAAAAACGCTTTTATTTTCTTTAAAATATTTTATAGACAAGAATAGTTTACACCAAAATAAACTACATAAAGTAAAGCTGTTTTACACATACAAAATAAAAGACAACATAAGTTATCCTCTATTTTGTACAATTTTACATTCATTAACAGGAACAAATTTACTTCCCTTAAGTCGATAGATGACATTACAACTTCCAACTAAGTCTGCATAACTTTTCAAATTTACAAATTCCAATTTTCCATCATCAAAAACGTCAATAACATTGGAAACATAATCATACCCAACATCATAAGAACTATCAGCAGTCTCTTCATTTAGTATACTTACCTTTTTACCATCTATATATGCAAGAATAGTAAAATACTTATCAGTACTTTCTATCTCATTTTCATCATGAATATAAATAAGAGTTTCTTCATTCCCATCATCATCAAAGTCCATTCTCACACCCTTAACATAAACATTAGACGGAAACTTATATTTAGAATTTTCTCTAATCATATTAATTTCATCATTACTAGGAGTAATTTCCATCATTTTTTTTTGACTAATACTCGCCTTACCACTATAAGCAAACAATAAACCAGTATTATTATACAAATTTTTACTACCATCATACTCAAAGACATAATATTTCAAACTAGCCTTATTATAATATAAATCATATTCTCCTAAATAATTTCCTTCAATGTAAATTTTATAAGGTTTATTGTTATATTCTAACAACTTATCAGATTTATCTTCGCATTTCCACTTTTTACATTCTAATATTTGATAAGGTCTCATAAATATAGTATAAGTTTTCTTTGAATTTATAAAATCAATAATCAAATATATACCAAGTGCTATCACAGAAACAGAAACCATAACAACAATAACCCCTACTTCAAATGTTTTATCACTTTTTTTCATCATTTAAATTTTATTCCTTTCGCCCAAGTTAATCCTTCATTTATATATTTATTCAAAACTATTGTTTCGTTAGATGCAGGATCAGCCATGTAAATAGTATTTCCGCTTATTCCAGTAACAACAACATAATGTTGACTACCAGCATTATTAATATCATCTGACGCTGGAGACTTAACTCTTAAAATAACACCATAACCATCTTCTAATAAACTAGCAATTTGAGAAACTTTATAACTATAAGATCCATTCAAATCAATCGGTCGACTTTCCCAATTGCCTGCTCCCACTGCCAAATCAAGTGCTTTATTAGGATACAAATCTCCACTAGCAGTGAAACCTCCATTAGCTTTTAAATATTCTGCAAAAGTTCCAGGATTAAAATTAGGTATAAGTATATTTTTAGCTCCCGAAGCAATTATCATAGCATGACAAGTCATGTAACAACCATAATGATGTAAATTAATATTAGAACTACTACCAATTTGAATATTTCCCCATGGTTCACTATATTGTTTCCATTCAGACCATTCCCCAGTAACACCATAACTACAATCAGGACTAGTAATTTGATTATCGCTTCCATATTGTTCCCTTAAAATCTCAACATAATCCATTTTATCAGATTCTTCGCCACTTCCACCATTCCAAGTACCATTAGCCATATCACGCCAATTATGATGATCTGAACTATTATATGGAGTATTAACTAGTTTCCCATTTGCATCAACTAACAACATACCACTTACTTCTTTAACATTATTTTTTAAAGCACCTAATTGATCACTACTTAAAGGCTTTTTCCACAAATTTTCGCTAGTACAAGTACTAGGTTGTGTACCCTCAGCATAAGTAGCTCCTCTATATCCTGGACAGTCATAATAACAATTTTTAGTAGGGTCACAATAAGTTTGGTCTGCTGTACTACTTCTTATTGATAAAATCCATTGTCCATTTTCTTGCTTAAGAGTTACTTTATTCATAACCTTAGTTCTATATAACGCATAGGTTCTAGCAGCAATAGCTTCAACCTTTTGTGCTTCTGCTGGATATCCACCTGTTTCAGCATTAACAACACCCATAATGTAATCCTCAAAACTTATAAGTTCTTGTCCCTGAATAGGATTAAAATCATTATCCAAAAGTCTTACCATTATATTATCAAGCTCTACACCATCAAAATCATATTTACAAACAGCTCCACCATTAAAATCATAAGAACCATTATTTATTCCAGCAATAAACTGAGCAACACTACTTTCATAACCTAAAAAATAATTAGTATAATCTTGTCTTGAATCAATAGTTTGAATTATTCTCTCAATTTCCTTATCAATCTTATAATCATACTTTCTAGGAACAGTAATATAATTATCATCATACCTAGGATAAGTATTAAAAATAAAACCACTATCATAACCATAAGTAATACCAGATTCAAGAGTAACCTTAGCATTATCATCAGTTTTAGAATCAGGATCAGCCTTTTTATTATACTTATCCATTTTAGGAGGAGGAGTTAAACTAACACTACCATCTTCCTCCAAATCACCATTAGCCCACTTGGTCCATCCACTCCAAGCCTTACATTCACCACTAGTCTTTTGCCATTGTAAATTCCAATTCTTATCTCTCTCATACTCAGCCATAACATTCTCGCCATATCTTAAATACAACTTAAACTTTAATTCATCAGTATAATAAGTTTCTGGAACTTGTTGTACACAAGCCCAATCATAAATAGGATCATCATTCTCATCATAACCTACAATAATATATTGATACAGCCAATAAGGAAATCCCCATTTATATCCATACTCATCAATATAAGGACCTTCTCCATGACTAGAATCATCATTATGATGATCTTCAAAGAAAATATAATTATCAAGCAATTCTTTAATTTCTTCTAAAGTATAAATAGGCTTACACCCAGTTGGATTACCATCCTTATCAGTACCAGTACAAGTATCAAGTTTCTTAGTATTAAGAAGAGTTGTTATAACATCCAAATCTGTTATAACCTCATTATAAAGTTCCTCTCCATCACTATTTTTCTGAGTATGCTTAGAAGTTACCAAAGGAATATAATGCTCCCCTTCCTCATTCAAATTTTGAGAATCATAAGCATAATAAGAAGTAGCAAAGAAATAACCAGGTGCTAATTCATCCTTAGTTTTAACAGTAACTTTCCTTCCATGTCTATCTTGATTATCACCATTCTTTTCTCTATTCTCAAGTTCCTTCTTAATCAAATGTTGATTAGTACAAGGATCTTCCAAATCAGGAACACCAAAAAAGTTTCTAAAAGCAGCCCAAGGAGAAAGTTTACACTCAAGCCCTTTTAACATTTCCTCTACTTCCTCACGACTTAGACCTTCAATCTTTTCAACATTTGCCTCTCTCAAGAATTCTTCAATATTGGTACTATCAACACCAAACTTTTGACCATAACTACTAATAATAATATGAATCAAAATAATTATAAAAATAACTAATGCCAAAATTCCAATAGTAATCAAAAGTGGAACACCAATAACCGAAGCTAAAAATGCAATAATTTTAGAGACAGCAGCAACGGCAGCTTTTCCAACTGTACCTGCCAACTTAGCTGTACCCTGTAAAGTCTTTGCACCAGTTTGCGCTGCTGTTTTAGCACCTTTAGCCGCTGTCTGGGCACCTTTAGCAGCTGTCTTGCCACTAGCTTCAAGACCTTTACCTGCAGCATTTAAGCCTGTCTCTGCTCCTTTTTTTCCTTTATTACCTAATAACTTCTTAGCACCTTTTCTAAGATTATTAGCACCACTAACAAAATTATAAGCCCCTTCAGCTGCACTTACAACGGGATTCTTATCATCTTCGTCTCCCAAATAATCATCACCATCACTATTAGATGGCACACTACTTAAAGAGTCATCATAATTTGGAACATAACTAGCACTACCACTTTGCTGTAAATTTCTAGATTTAGTAGCATTTATCTTATTTCTAATATTTTGTTTATCTTCTTCACTATTCTTATCATTTCTTTGAACGCCAAAATGATTCACAGCACCATTCTGTGAACCTAGGTTAGTCCCATCTAGAGTATGACTTTTATTAATATCTACTTGTTTCTTTATCTTATCTTTTTGTGACTCTTGCCTCTCATCCATGTAAACTTCACCACCACTTTAGCGTTTATTAAAATTATAGTCCTCCACCACTTCCAAATGAATCTAACTCTTCTTGAGTAACTATAACATTTATTCTCATTCTTCTACTACCACATATAAACAAAGCCTCTCCTTGATTATATCTCTTAATAGAATCCATCTCTTGATCATTCAAATCAACTAACCTTGACAAATCTTCAACAGCTTGTTTCTTAAGTCCCATAACCAAATAATATGCAGCATTATCAAATATTGCTTTACCATGCACAATAACTTCTGGACTAGCAAAATCTGTAGGTTGTTGAGTAATTATAATAGTACCAGTATTATACTTACGACTTCTTCTTTGAACTTGTGCTAAGAACTCAGCACCCAAAGTATTCTTATCAGCAAGTAACGTATGTGCTTCATCCACCATAAGTACTGTATTAGTAGACTTATCCAAACATAGCCCCCAAGCATGTTTTAATATATTAAAGAACAACGCATTCTTAATATTAACATCACTATTCATTAACTCTTTTATATTAAATACGATAAAATCACTGCCAGGTTGAACAGTAGTATGCCCAGTAAAGTAGTAACGTAACTCCTTAGTAAGAGGTCTAATTTTAAGCTCAAGTCTTTCCATTATTTCTCTTTCATGAGTCTTCTCAGTCATACTTATAAGTCTTCCCTTAACAGTAGCATAAACATCATCAAAAGTTGGATAATCTTCACTCGTAAACTTACTAAAATCAGTATCATAATCTATCTTATAACGTTTATAAGTATCTTGAACAACCTCACTAAACAAAGTTAACACATCTTCTTGTATATCAGGACTATAATACTTCATAAATGCTTTCAAAGTTTGAAGTGTTCTAGTAAGTATTGTATACCCAAGCCCCTGCGCTATCTCTTCTTCGTCAGTATCTACAATTACTTCAAGTGGATTAATCATACCAAACTCTCCACCACGACCTAAATCTATAAAGTCTCCACCATAAAGTCTAGTCATATCTCCAAGTTCGCCTTCAGGATCGATTGCTACTATCTTATGACCATTTCTAATATTAGTTCTAAGTAAAAGTTTAGCAGCAGTAGACTTACCACTACCAGAAGTACCTAACATAATTATATTAGCATTATTTCTATTAAACTCTTTCTTAATTTGATAAAAGAATTGGTTAAATAGAATTATACCACCCGAAAAATCTACTCCCAAAAGACATGAAAGTCCAGGATCTTTAATACTATCAAACACAAAAGGATACATAGCAGACATAGTAACACTAGGTATTGGTGTACCAATTCTTTCTTCTAAATCATTATAAGGGAATATTGGTAGACAAGACTTTAATATCTTCTCTTGCTCAAATCTAAGAACCACACCACGCATACCCATAGCATCCAAATAATTCTTAACTTGTAACTTCTTATTCTCTAACTCTTCCTGACTATCAGCAAGAACCATAACATGAAGTTGAAAATCAAAAATTCTAGCTTGGGTAGCAGTAAGCATGCTAATAAAATTTTCTATACTCTCATAATCTTGCCTAATCTTTTCCTGCATAGTTCTATCATGCTCATTTTGATACTTTACTTTCATATCTGCAATCTCTTTATTAAGCATCTTGCTAAGAACTGAAAATTGTATTGGAATATGCTTTATAATAACTTTAATACCAGAATACTGAGTCAAATTTGCTAAATACCCCTCAGTAATCATCTTAGGATAACTAATTACTGTAAGAAAAGTACAATACTTATCTCCTATAACCATATCCCCTGCTCTAAATTCTAACCCCTTAGGAGCTAATTGACTTTTTAAATTCATTCGCTAATCACCGTCCCAAATTCAGTTCTTCTACCATCATTAAAGAAACCATCAAGTAACACACGCAAGTCATCATTACTAGTTTGTGAAGAATTAAGTCCACAAGACGCAAGACCACTGATAATATTTTGAATCCTTTTATGAATAATTTCAGGTCTTTTCTCTCTGAACAATATAAAGTATTCAGTATCTGCAACCCCAATCTCCTTACTCATAAATAGATTTGCCTTATTAATATCTTGCATAATTAGTTTTTTCATAACAGGAGTAGAAACATTATTATACAAAAGTTGTAATTGACTTAAATATATGTTGATATCTACTGGTCTATCTGCACATATAATCCAAAATTCATAATCTAGAGTATTATAGAAATTTCTAAGATTATAAATAACATTCTTCTGACTATCATAGTCCATAATAAATATATTTTTAGGTTGCACTTTAACCCCAGTAACTTGCATACCATCCTCTAATTGAATACATCCATTAAGAATTGACTTAACAGGTATCCAACTTTCTGCATACTTTTGCGCTTTCTTATTAATCTTCTCCGTACTCACTTCTAACACACCATCCTCTCCATCTATAAACTCTTCTATTAAAGAAGAATTTTAACATATCTTTAATAAATTCCATAACATTATGATAATTAGGAACAGGAACAACCAAGAACCCCCCTAAACATGCAGGTAATATCTTTAGAAGTGAACTAAATAAATCATTAAAATCTTGTAAAACTATGAAGAATATTATTGAAAGTCCAATACCTAAAGCAAATATTGCCAAATCTATTCCTCTAAATAAGTTGAATATCAACTGCCCTTTCTTACTATTAGCAGGTATTAAATATAAATTATCTCTCATTTAACCTTTTATCCTTTCTATTTCTTGTTATCAAAAGTATGTCTCTTTATTTTTGGATCATCCATAAAGTTTTTCTTATCTCTTTCAATAGTTTTTCTCCTGTCATCACGTACTTCAATTTGTCTTTTAGCACCAGAAACAACTCTTCTACGTCTTTCAATATCTGCTTCTAACTTATCAATATCATTTTTATTATCTTTTGAAATTCTAGTCATATCAGCAGTAAATGTACTAGACGAACCAGGAACAAAATTAAGTTTTCTAGAACTTTGTCCCGTATCATCCATATAAGAATTGTAAGTATCAACTCTCTTTTTAAATTCAGGATCTACAGAAGTACTTCCAGAAGCCATATATTCTATATTATCTTTAAAATAATCATCTCTAGCAGCATTATAACCACGCTCCAACTCATTCCTTCTATCTGATTCTAATAGTTGAGCAGCCTGATAATCAGCAATATGCGAAGCATCTCCTGCATATCTAATTACATCTTGATGAGCAATTTGATATGATTCATCTTTTGCAAGTATATCACTAAATGAACCATATTGATCAGAATAAGAATTTTCAATTCGTTTTCTAAGTTCTTCAGCTCTATTAAAGCTTCCAACTTGTTCATTGAGACTTCCTATAGCATCATTCTCTTTAGAAATAACATCCTTAAATACACTTGCTTGTTTATCTTGTTTTTGCATATCTTTTTCATAAGCTTCAATTTTTTTAGCATCACGTTTTTGAGCACCAGTTTTATTCTCTAAGAAACCAAGCCCATAATTTATAACTCCACCACGCTTTTGAACATCTTTACCAAGTCCATAGTTACTTTTAGCAGTACCAACTACTCCAGCTACTTTATCTTTTATAGTCTTTCCTCTAGAACCAGATGATGATCCACTTAACATTCCTCTTGTGGCTCCTAACAGCCCTGTACCAATAGCGCTAGCCCATCCAGCACCAGAAGATTTAGCTCCAACTAAAGCTCCTGCACCACCTAATGTAGCTCCAACGCCACCACCAACGATTCCTCCAACTAAAGCACCAAAACTTCCTTTTCCACTTGTTTGAATACCTAGTTTAAGACCTAAAGCATCTTCAACAACTTTAGGAAGTTCTTTAGCAGCCTGAAATACTGCGAATATCATAATAATATCTATTATAAAATTACCAGCCATAATTCTAGCACTGCTAGTAGAATTAGTGAGAAGTCCACTACCATAGTCAGAAAGAACTGTCTGAATTAAATCCAAAACTATAAATGCTATATAAATAGTAAATACTCTTACAAAAATTTGTAAATATATTGCTAAATAAGCTTTAAAAAAATTATTCAATTTGCTTTTTTGACTAGGATCAACAGACATAATAATAGGTATAGGAGACAATACTTGTAAGGTAATTAATTTAATAATTCTAGCACCTAACTCTACAGAGAAAATAGCAAAATAATAAATTAACATCATGCCAACAATTCCAGAAATAAACGGATAATAATCAAATTCATTATACTGGCGACCAATCATAGAAAGAATTGTAGCATTACCATTTCTTACATTTTCCCAAGCTTTTTTAGCACCCTCAGTAGCATACCCATCTCTTGGCTGAAAAAATACCGACCATACCCTATTAGTAAACATATCTGCTTCTTTCTTATCGCTATAAGTTACAGGATTTTCAATATCAGTGCCATAAATAAGTTTAGGAATAAGTCTATTTTCACTATTAAGAACTAAATATTGAAACTCACCTAACTGCGAAAATATCAACTTACTAGATGCTAGTAAAACAACTGCAATTATCGCACCCTTTATAAAATCCATACCAGTTTGTCCAACTTTTTTCGTATTATCAGGATTTATCATTAAATTAATAAGCATTATGCCTAATCTAAAAAGTGCATAAACTCCTGCAAGTACCATAATACGGCTTAATATTGACTGAACTGTACTATAAACTTCACTATTACTCACATCAGTAAATATTGTAGAAGATATTTCAGCTAATTGGAAAAAAGTTTGTAAAGCAAAACTAGCAACAGCATAAATAGCCCAATCAACAAAAATACAAAGTTCAGAAATAATAGGAATAGGAAAACCCATAATACTAATCATTTTATTTAAAAATTTATATTTCATAAAACCTCCTATTTTATACCACACAATATTCCATCAACACCAGCTAAATTTCCTAATGCTTCTACTAAAGTAGGAAGTATTAAAAGAACTATTAAAAATATAAGTCTCATAACTGTTCTCTTTAAAACTACAGGTATTTTTTCTTTATCATTACTTAAAGTTTTAGCTAAATCAATCATAGCAAAAACTATGACAAGTAGTATACTTCCAACCTTAATGATATCCCATATATTATCTAAAAAGTGCGCTATTGTACCATTATTACTAGCATGTCCCAAATAATCGGTACATTTACTACTAACATTAGTACTAGGTTTAGTAGGATCTAAACTACCACCACTATTTGAATCACCTTCAGTTTCTACATCTACATCCATAGAATTACCAGGATTAGTACATTTATCTGCACTAGTAGTTACATATAAAGTTTTACTATATTGATTATACATTTCAGAACATACAGTAGCACTATAACAAGTTAAAACATTATTATTATCTATTTTAATTAAATTCTTTAAATCATCCTTTTTGATATAAATGTTTGTATTCTCTACTATATTTCCTTGTCTATTAGAGAAATTAAGATCAATAGGCTTATCTAAAGTAAAATCAACTTTATTTCCTCCACCTGAACCAATACTATAAAGTATATCACCATTAGAATAAGAAGAAAAAGTAATCTTCTGCGAAACATCTTTATATTTAATATTTAAAGAACAAGAACCAACATACTCAGCATTAGTACCATTTTGAGTAAGTAATAATGGTTGACATTTTAAAGAGCCACCACTACAATCCTTATCATTTCCATTATGAAGGACTGCTCTTGTATTACCTAAGTAAGTATAAGAACTATATGTTAAACTAGGACAACTACTACCACTAGTCCAAACTTTACCAGTCATAGAAGATGCAAAAATCCAATTAGCCCCACCATAACTAAAAGAACCTGGTGATTCATATATAGAAATATTATTATATGAAGACATACCTCCAATATAAAAGTCTTTAATACTACTGTTAGTAGGAGATATATACATGTTATTAGCAGTTACAGTGTTTTTATTATATCCTTGATAGTAATAAGATGTTGAAGGCATAGCAATATGAGTACCACCATCTAAAAACTCAAATGTAATATCATCCCCACCAAAAGGATTTTTATATTTACAAGTTCTTCTATATGTACTCTCTCCCAAATTAATATTAGAATCCTTCAACTGAACAGAATTACAATCATATTTTCTACAATATTCAGAATTTTTACTAGAAAGCATAGTATAATCTTTACTATCTTTATCCTTAACTTCTAAATACTCTAAAAGTGGACATTCTCCAAAAGGTCCACGTAACGTCTCATCAAAAACCCAATTTTTACCATGATAAGAAAATGATCCAGCAGTATTTAAATTTCCTTTATTTGATATTTCTCCAAAATAAAACTTTTTAATAGAACTTGTTCCAGAATCAATAAAAACATTATTATAATTATTATTAACATAATACCCTGTCTCAGGCTTATCACCAAAAGTCAAAACAAGATCTCCACCATAAGGATTAACATAATTACAAGTTATACTTTTAGCTTCAACTTTTATTGGAACTACACATAATAATAAACTAACAAAAGCAACTAAAACCATTAAAAAGCTTTTTTTCATATCACACCTCAACATTTGACTACATTATACCATAAAAAAAGCACTTATAAAAGTACTTATTTAAAATAGAAAAAAGTTATACGAAACTATGAATACAACTACAAAACGATCTACAAACTTACAATATAACAATTCATATTTCATAATATTAACTATTTAATACCGCACAAAATATTATCTACACCTGCAAGATTTCCAATAGCATCTATAATAGTAGGTAGTAATAAAATAGCTACTAAGAAAAATAATCTTAAAGTTGATTTCTTTACCACTGCTGGAACTTTTTCTTTATCATCAGTAACTGCCTTAGCAAAATCAATCATAGAAAATACTATAAGTAAAAGAATACTTCCAACTTTAATAATACCCCATATATTATCTAAAAAAGTAGCGATATTTTCACCAGCACCTGCTATACCCAAATATGCTGAACAGTTACTATTAACATTAGTACTAGGTTTTGTTATATTACTACCTATATTACTTCCTGGAACACTACCATCTCCAACTTCAACATCATTTTCACTAGTATTTCCCCAAATATCTTCAGGACATTTATTAACATCAGAAGTAATTATATATTCATGATCAGCTAATAAACTGCCATTCAATTCACAAATTGAACCACTATTACATGTAAGTTTACTTCCATTACTACTTAATAGTTTTTTTATATCTTCCTTTCCTATTTTAACAATAACACGATTTCCTTTATCATAAAAATAAACTGGATAATCTTGACTTAAATCAACACTACCATTGACATCTTTGGCACTCCATTTAATAGAATTATTAGAATATAAGTCAAAATTTATAGAATAATTAAGATTAAGATTAGGAGTTTTAAAGTCAAAAGAACAATCATCCACTTTTGTAGCCACTATTCCATCTTCATCTACTATACTACCGTTAACCAAAAGCATAGGTTTACAAGTAGCCATAGATGTAGCTGAATCACTACAATAAAAAGAGCTTGACATATGAACAATAACACTATCAACATTATCTTCAGTAACATCTGTACTATACATTAGAGAAGGGCACACAAAACTAGTTCCATTTTGCATAGCTTCTTCAACTTGATCCTTTTCAATAAAATATTCATCAAATGCCCATAATTTACCACCAATTAGTTGTGCATTATTAACATAAAACTTTCTCTTATTAGAATTCCATGGAAGATAACTAACTGCTTTTACTATTGATGAAAAACTTTTACTTTTCCCAACATAAATACCATTTTTACTTTTACCAGTTTTACCATCCAAATAATCATTTTCGTATTTAGTAAAAAAGATTTCTATATCATCCCCACCAAAAGGATTCTTATATTTACAAGTTTTTGAATCAGTACTTTCTATAGGACCAACATCAACATTAAAATCTCTCAACTGAACAGAACTACAACCATATCTTATACAATATTCAGAATTTTTACTAGAAAGCATAGTATAATCTTTGCTATCGTTATCCTTAACTTCTAAATACTCTAAAAGTGGACATTCTCCAAAAGGTCCACGTAACGTCTCATCAAAAACCCAATTTTTACCATGATAAGAAAATGATCCAGCAGTATTTAAATTTC
>CAJUGE010000018.1 GCA_910586295.1 uncultured Bacilli bacterium
GCAAGGTAAAAGTGATTCTAACAAGTTTAGTGCAAGTGATGCTATGATGAATTTTGGTGCGAGTAGTTTAAATAGTGCAGTAAAAAAGGTAATGCCTAGAGCAAGTTATAATGCTTCTTATTATAGGCGTAGAAAAAATATGATTTAGGAGGTGTAAGTTTGTATATAACATTAAAATCAATTAAAAGAAATTTAGGATTTAAAGGCATAGAAGTAGCAGATATTTTAATTGCATTTCCCATTATAGTTTTTTTTATTATTTTATTTTGTTTTACACCATTTAAAATACCATCACTTATCTTTTTACTTGTTGGTATTTTTTGTTTATTACCAGTTAATGTGAGTAAAAAAAATAGAATGTATAAAGTTTTAGGGTTAATGTTACAGTTTATTTCTAGACAGAAAATTTTTATATATCAAAATATAGGAAAGGAGAATGAGTTTGTTGAAAAAGAAAGTTAGTAAAGAAGAAAAGAAAAAGTTAAAAGAGAAAAAGATTATTTCTTCTTTCATTAAGAAAAAGGAAAAGAAAAATCAAACATATATTTCGAAAAAAATATTAAAAAACAAATATAAAAATGCTCAAACTTTCACAAATGCAGATACAGTATCAGAAGAGGGTGTTATTAAATTAAAAACTGGAGAGTTTGCTAGAGTATATTCAGTAGATGCAATAGATTTATCTTTGACATCTAATACTCAAAAAGCGAACTTTTTTAACCAATTAAAGTTTTTATATCAATTAAGAGATTTGAACTTGCGAATATATAAATTAGATGATATGATTGACTTGAATGCAAATAAAGATTATTACAATAAACTTATTGAAGAATTTAGTCATGATGAAAATAAGGTTGCTTTTCTAAAAGAAAGATGTGAACGATTAGATATTTTGGAAAGAGAACATCTTACTACAACAAGTAGATATTACTTTGTCATTATTAGTGATAATGATAAGGCATTAGATCACATTGTAGAAGAGGTAGAAATGCAATGCTATAATATGACACCAAGATTAAATATTCAAAAAATTACAAATAAATTAGAAATATATCAATTTTTAGTTAACTTGTACTTAACCAATGCAAGTATAGAGCAAATTATGTGGAGCGATTTAGTAGAATTAGTTGCTCCTTTTTTTGTTAGTGAAAATATGAGTTATTTAAAAGTAGATGAGGAAGAGGTACAAATTGTAACCATTAAAAAAATTCCACCATTTATTGATGAGTTATTTTTTGAAGAACTATTTAATGTTCCAGACACTAGAGCCTGTATCCATATTAAAGATACTATTCCAACTGAAGAACTTATTAGGAGATTAGATAGTAATTATGAATTTTTGATTTCAGAAAGAAGTACTACAAGAAAATTGTCAGATGCTACTCAAATGGATACTGAAAGAGAAAATTTTCAAGCACTTATGACTCAAATAAAAAATGGAGATGAAAAAATCAAAGAAGTAGATTTTATCATTGTAGTAAAAGGTAATAAGAGAGAAAGAGAAGATAAAATAAAGGAATTAAAAAAGATAGCAGATGTGTATCAAATTAAGTTAGATGTTCCTCGTATGAGACAGTTAGAAGGTTGGCAGTCATTTGATATAACAAAATCTGGTTTTAATGATTATCATAATTATCTTCCAAGTTTAACTCTTTCTGCATCATTTCCACTTACTATTACTCATTTTAACGATTCAACAGGATATATGTTAGGAACTGATATTCATACTGCATTACCAACTATCTTTGATTTATTTCATAAAAATAAAACTCGTCCATCTAGTAATTTAGCAATTATTGCTTCGACTGGAGGGGGAAAAAGTTTTACATTAAAGAAAATGATAATCAATGAAATAAATCGTGGTAATCGAGCAATTTTATTTGATGCAGAGGGGGAATATCAAAAGTTAGTTACTAAAAATAAAGGAGAGTATATTGATTTATATTCTTCTAGTGGAGGAATTATCAATCCATTACAGGTTCGCTTCCTTCCAAGTGATCGAGAAGAAAAAGAGGATATTACCATAGACAAAGTGAATTTTGAAGATTGTCCTTTAGCAAAACATTTAGGTTCTTTAGAAACATTTATTAAATGTGCTTTTGAAGAAATTAAAGAGAGTGAAGTAGTTGTTATGCTTGATATGATTGAAAAATTATATAAAAGATTTGGAATTACACAACATACTAAAATATCTAGTTTAGAAAAATTAGAGAATACAGATTATCCTATTTTTAGTGATTTAATTGATTTTTTACCAGATTATAGAAATATGATTACTAATCCAGAACAATTAAAAATAGTTGATAAGTTAGAAATATTATTAGATAGATTTAAAGTTGGAACTGATGCAATGTTATTTAATGGTTATACATCAGTTAATCTCGATTCAGATTTAATTGCTTTCAATGTTAAAGACTTATTATATAGTAAAAATAAAAGAATTATTACAACTCAATTAGTTAATTTACTTACTTATTTGAATAACATTATTGTCAGTAACAAAATTGTTAATGATAAAGAAAAGGGAAGTAAAAGGCTTAAAAATATTATGGTTGTAGTAGATGAATTTCATTTATATCTTAAAAATACTGATAGCGAAGTTATCTTAACATTTGAACAAATTGCAAGAAGAATTAGAAAATATCATGGTTCATTCGTTCCAGCAACACAAAGTATTCATGACTTTATTGGAGATGATGATTCAGTTAGAAGTGCTACTGCAATTTTTAATAATTGCCAATATCAACTTGTAGGTATGTTAAAAGAAGATGATTTGACTACTTATTTAAAATTGTTCTATCAAAATCCATTAACTGATACACAAAAGGAATTTTTGATGCAAGCTGAAATGGGAGAATTTCTACTTACTGTTAATCCAAAGAAGAGAATAAGAGTTAAAATTTTAGCAACGCCTATTGAAGTTGAACTCATGGGAGAGGAACTTAAAGTATGAAACAACTTACAGATAGACAATTAAAAAATAGATTTAAAAGAATGTATCAAGAAGAGTTTGATGATCCTAATGAATCATTTATGGATTTCTTATTAGACTTAATTCCTAGAAATATATTATTAAAAATGTTATCAAAGGGAAATAGATTTTATTATTCTATATTCCATAAATATAAATAATGAAAAATAAGAAGAAACAAAATATCTTTTTGAAAATTATTGGTGGTAGTACCATTTTATCCATAGCATTTGTTATGGTTATTTTAATTTGTGTTCTTATGTTATTAGATTTTTTTGGAACTAATTTAACAAAAGAAAAGGTAAGTAATAATGCAGAATATGCTGATGCTTATACTATGACTGTAAATAAATATTTAAGAAATGGGTATGTACCACTTCAAAGAATATTATATTTCTATTTAGAAAACAATGGTCTAACAATAGATACACTTTACACCATGAATCAAAATGTAGAAGCGAAAACTGCGAAAGAAATATCAACTGTTTGTGAAGATGTACGAGTTAAAAATATGGGTGCTTGTATGGAAAGTAATTTAAAAGAAAATGAAGATTATTTAATAGTAAGTACAGGATATTTTAATTTTCCATTAGATGTTCAGTCATTTACAGTAACAAGTTTTTTTAATGAACAAAGAGTTATTTATGGAAAAAGTAATGTTCATAATGGTTGGGATTTAGCAGTACCTGCTCAAACTCCAGTATATTCAGTTTGTAGTGGGACAGTAGAAAAAGTTAATTATACTCAAAGTGAGAATATTCCTTATGATAAAAGTGGGAATAGTATTGGTAATACAATAACAATAAAATGTGATGAGGATTATGCTGAAACTTATTATGTAGTTTTTGCTCATCTTTATCCAAATAGTTCAAAGGTTAAGGTAGGAGATAAAGTAAATCATTGGACAGAAGTTGCTTCAGTTGGAACAACAGGACACTCAACTGGTAACCATCTTCATTATCAAGTACAAGATCAAAATGGAGGGTTACTTGATGGTATGAAGTTTATAGATTTTACTTTATCAAGAACAACAAACAGTGGTTATAATCCCCCTAGTTTTAATAATGGGGAAGCACCTTTTAGTCCTATAAATTAGGTAAGTAGCCACTTTCCACATAAGATGTGGTCATAGAAAAGTATTGAAATAAAAGTAAAAAAACAACATAGGTAGCCACTTTCCACATGAAAAGTGGTCATTTTCGCAAGTGCGAAAAAAGTAAGACACCATAATTTATACTTGATTTTATAAAGGAAAATTAAGTTTGTGGTGTCGCTCCCCTTATGCCCATTAAAAATATGCAATATTTTTATTAAGAAAACACATTCAAAATGTGGAAAGTGGCTACCATTCATTATTAGAAATGGAGGTTTTATGATAAGAGGTTTAATTAGAACAACTTTAAGAATTGATAATAATTTAAAAACAAGAATAGAGTTGTTAGCAATAAAAAATAATATGAGTTTTAATAAAATGTTGACCTATATTATCGAATTAGGGTATGGAACTTATATGGAAAAATTTGATAAATATTATGAAGAACAAAATAAAAAAATTAAAAGCGAGGTGTTAAATAATGACTAGAATTCGTGTATATACTGATGAAGAAATAAGAAGATTATTTCAAAGTGGTAATGTATTATCCATAAAAAATAAAAGTCAAATTGTATATAAAAAAGAATTTAAACTATGGGCAATTTATGAAAAAATATCCCATCCAGAAAAAACAGCTAGACAAATTTTTGAAAGTGCAGGTTTTGATATGACTATACTTGATGGAAGAACTCCTCAAAAAAGGTTGCATTCTTGGATAGAAAAGTATAAAATGTATGGAGATGAATATTTTATTGAAAGAAATAAATATACTTATTCATCTAATCATAAAAAAATAGAAATCAATCATTCAAAAAATTTGCATGATGAATCAAAATATTATTTGTTACAAATAAGTGATAGTGAAATAAATGTTATTCCAGTATCATTAAAATAAAAAAGGTGCATCATGAAAAAATTAACTATAAGAATTGATGATTATATGTATGATAGACTTAATCTAACTGCGACAGAGAATAAAACATCTATCAATAAAATTATTGCTTCCATAGTAAAACAATTTATGGATCAACCAAAAGAGATTAACTATTTGAAGGAATTAGATGAAAGATTAAATGCTATTTCAAAACAACTTGAAGGAATATCTAAAAGGCAGTATCTTCATTTTAATATATCATCTCAACATTTTGCTAATCATGGATATTTATCCAATGCAGATATAAAAGATGATAAATGTTTAAATGAGATTTTAGGAAAGAATAAAAATTACCATGAGTAAAAAAAGTCCTAATGTCATTTTTAAAAGTAAATATTGTTTAGCACTTAATTGTGTTGATAATAAAAATAATTCTTTAAGTTATAAGGAAGATAGATTAAAAGATGTAGATGATATGGTCGATTACTTTTCAAATGCAAAAAAGAAAGTAGTTGGTATGTTTGAATATTATATGGGGCATACACGAAGAGAAAATATAAATCTCGTTTTAGAAAATGGGAAGTATGCAACTAAACAGGATATAAAAAAAATTAAAACTGATTATAAGAAATATATAGAAAAATCTAATTTATGGAAAGGTATAGTTAGTTTTCAACCAGAATATCTAACTGAAAATATTTCTATAAAAGATTTAGAACAAAAAATGGCAAAAGAAATAATGCCACAGTTTTTAAAATATTGTGGATTCAAAGATGTTAAAAATATGAGTTATGTTTTTTCCATTCATACAAATAAAAAACATCCTCACATACATCTCGCATTCATAGAAAAGAAACCAAATTACCTTTATTGTGATAATAAAGTAAATTATCGAAGAAAAGGTAAGATTACAGTAGATGAACAAAGGTATTTAAAAAGACTAATAGAACTTTCTATTGAAAGAGAAAAGTATTACACACCTTTATTGAAGAAAACAAATGAAGATATTGATTATCTAAAATCATTTTTTAATCCTAATGAAAAAAATTTTATTCTAAAAAATGTAGATGAGATTTTTATAGAAGAGAAAATTTTAAAATTAGGAGAGCTTGTAAAAGAATATCGTAGCATAAATAATCAAAATTCTAATAAAGTAAAATATAATTCTATTAAGAATAATGAATTAGGAAAAGAAATAAAATGTTTAACAAAAGATATAAAAAAATATTTATTAAATGATGAGAGTTCTTTCCTTTATAATAAAAAGAATGATGTCAATGATGATTTAGATAAATTAAATAAATATTTTGAAAAGTTAGATTATGAAAATAATATTGATAGCGATATATTAAATAATAGTATTGTTAATAAAAAAGAAGAGTATATTGATAATTATATTTTGAACTCTATTGTTAACCATGCTTTATATAAATATAATCGTATTTCATTTATTGTTAAAAATAAAAATGATTTGGATCATATAACAATAGAAGATTTGATTCAAGAAGTAGCATATCAAAATTCTAAAAGAGAAAATAGAACTGATAAAGAAAGAAGAAAACAAGTTTTAGATAATTACTTTAAAGGTAGTAATAATATGTTAAAATTTCCTAGTAAATATAAAATGGAAAAGGCGATTAAAAATATCAATTATGAAATGAATAAAGCAACAGAAGAATTTAGTAAATTATTTAATTATTCAAATGAGAAATAGGAGCAATTTATAGTTGCTCTTTTTATATTGAAAGAAAGGAGGACACTATGGCAAAATTTAATATTGAAGTAGTAGAAACATTAAGTAGAGTAGTAGAAATAGATGCTGATACATTGGATGATGCTTTATTTATGGCAGAAGAAATGTATAATAATGAAGAAATTGAATTAGATTACAATGATAAGGTATCAACTGATTATAAAGAATATCCATATCCAAGATTTCAAGATGATTTTAATGTGGACTTGAACTATTCTAAAGAAGATAATAAGTTAAAAGTAAAATCTGGAAATATAATTGAATCTGAACATAGTTGCAATAACTCTGAAGAATTGTTAAAAATAGTTAGCGAAACCTTTGCAAAATGGGAAAGAGAAGATTTTAAAAAAAGAATGAAAGTTGCAAAAGAAATGAAAAGAAAATTAAAAGAAGAGAAGGAGAAATAGAAATGTTTATTTTTTTAGTATCGCTAATAATGTTATTAGTGATTTTTTTATGGTCTGCTTGTATTATTTCAAGTAGAATTTCAAGAGAAGAAGAGAAAAATGATTATGAAAAAGTTTTTAAAAATATGGATTAACTTTTGGGGACATAGGTATAGAATTTTTCAAAATGATAGAGTGATAAAAGAAATATTGATTTATCACAAAAGAATATATGAATTGGAGGAAAAACAAATGAAAATGTTAGAAAGATATAACAAACTTTCAAAGGAAGATAAATCCTATTTAGAAAGTTTTATTATTTATAGAGAAATTTATGATAATGCGAAAGCAAAAAATATAGAACTGTCTGATGATACTGTTGAAGATTTAAAGGAGTATATCATGGAATTTCATGATGATTATTATAATTATGATTTATCGCAAATGACTAATTTTATTTCTATAAATTACTTAAATAATAAATTTACTTTAAGACAATTACAAAATTTTGATAAAGAAGATTTGTATGATGCTTTAGAAGAAAATAATATTGAAATGCTTATTGAAAACTATGAAAGGTAGGGGATTATAATGGATTTTTCAAAATTAAATGTTGAATTTTCTAATATGCAAAAGACAGTAACAAAATATACTGAAATAATTGTATTAGTTAATTTAAAAGTAAAAGATAATTTAAAAAGTATCAGTAAATATGAAACTAAAATGAAAAATACAAAAAATAAAATAGAAAAAGATATAGCTCATTTGTATATAACAATGTTAAAATGCGAGAATGAGTTTTTAGAGAGTTTAGTAAAGGAGCAGGAAGATAAAAATGAAAAAGGTGTTTGATGAAGAAAGAGGAGAAAAATATTATTTAACAGTTGCAAATTATGTTAATAATAGATTATATATTCAAGTAGATAAGAATCCTAATGGAGAATTACTTGATGACTATGATTATATGGTTGAAGTAACACAAAATATTCCAGAAATAACCATAGATAAATTAAATCAAGTATATTTATCAGATGAAATCTCTGGAGGAATTAAGTATAAACTTTTAGATGAAGGTTTTATAAGTAAAACTATAAATATAATTGAATATAATGGGAGAAAGTGCCATTTAGTAGAAGTTGATTTGGAAAAGCTTAAAGAATATGATAAAGAAGGTGTTGAAAAGTTTTTGGAATTAAATCAAGAAAAAGGATTGTTAAATCAATACTCTTTAGAAGAAATAAAAGAATTGCTAATAAAAAAAGAAAAATTAGTGTATGTTGATACAGGTTCAGAGGAAATAGTTGTAAGATATGAAGATTTACCTGATGTAATAGTAGATTTGAATTATAAACTAGGCTCTGTTGATTTAAAAGTATATGATTATAATAATCCATCTTCAATACCTATTTTAAATACAATAGGATACTTTTTAGATAGATGTGATCAAGATGTTAGAAAAGATATAATTGAAAGATTAGTAGGTTTACAAACAGATGAAATTGAAATTAAAGATTATAAAGTAATTGATGAAGATATGCTTGATGATGTTAGAAAATCTTTGGAAAATAAAATGGAAAGATAGTTTATGCCATTACCTTATATCATGATTTTAATTATTGTATCTTTGATTTTAATTTTTCTATATTTAGTTGAACCATTTATTACTAGACAAAAAATAAAAGATAATAATGAACATGGCTCTGCTAGATGGTCAACATTAGGAGAAATCAAAAAGAATTTTAGAGAAGAAAGTATTTCACATATTAAAGAAAGTGGTTTTCCTATTTACTTTAGTAAAGATAATAAAAGAGTGTGGTTTGATAATCAAACACCTCATTGGATTATATTGGGTTCAACAGGAAGTGGGAAAAGTGTAACATCAGTAATTCCATATTGTAGTTTTATTGCGACTGCTACAAAAAAGAAATCAGTTTTTATAACTGATCCAAAGGGCGAGATATTTCAAACTACAAGTCAAATGTTTAAAGATAATGGATATGATGTTCTAACTTTAGATTTTAGAAATCCAGAATTTTCTAATCATAATAATTTATTGCACCCTGCTTTAAGAGAGTATGAGTTGTATGATAAATATCTAAAATTGAGCAATGAAGAAAAAGATGAGAAAAAAGCAATGGAATATAAAAATAAATCCATTGTTCATTTTGCTCAAAGCAATCAACTTGTTAATGATTTATCTAATATGATTATGAATGATGAAACTGCAAAAGAAAAGTTTTGGAATAATAGTGCTTGTGATTTACTTTATGGAATCATTTTTTTATTTTTTGAAGAATATGTTGATAATAAAATTAAAAGAGAACAAGTTACTCTAACATCTATTAAGAAATTTCAAAATAGTTCTATGACTGATACAAATAATAAAAATTTAAAAAAGTATATTGAATCAAAAACTTATGATATGAAAAGTAAGGATAAATTATTACCATTATTAAATACATCAGAAACAACATATCGTTCTATTACTTCAACTTTTAATGAAAGAATGTCATTGTATGATGATGTTAATGTAGAAAATATTACATCTAATTCAGACTTTGAGTTGGATGATTTAGGAAAGAAACCAACTGTACTTTATTGTTGTATTCCAGATGAATCGAAAATATATTATTCTCTTGTATCAATTATAGTATCTCTTATGTATAAAACATTAGTAATGCTTTGTAATGAACAAGAAAATAAGAAATTACCTTATGACTTAGTATTTTTATTAGATGAATTTGGGAACACACCACCTTTAAATGATATAATTTCCATGACAAGTGTAGGGCGAAGTAGAGGACTGTTTTATAACTATTATCTTCAATCTCTTCAACAATTAGATAATTTATATGGAAAAGAGGTTAGTCAAATTATTCAAGATAACTGTGGTCTTGCCTACTTAAAAACTAATACACAAGAAACTGCAGAAGCTGTGAGTGTTCGCATCGGATCGCATGGAGTGATGACTACATCATTAAATTATTCTATGAGTTTTACTAATAATAATGGTAGTAAAGGTACAAGTTTAATTGCTAGAAGATTATTAACTGCTGATGAAATAAAACAATTACATTATAAAACTATCATTTTTCCAACAATAGGACATCCTATTTTTAGAGATACAGTTACTTATGATAAATTTAGTAGTTATCAAAAAGGTTGTATTCAAAGAGAAAAAAGACCTTTAGAAAGATTAGTTAATACCTATTTCACAGTAGATCAATTAGTAAAAGTAAATAGTAATCAAAATGTAGTACCACAAAAAGTGGAAAGTAATCCAACTTTAGAAGAAAATAGAAAGTTATTAGAAAAAATAGCAAATGAAGTATTAAATATCTTTGGGAAAGTAGATTTTAATATAGAATATAATATTGATAAACTACAAGCTGATGTATATTTAGCACCACCATTATCAACAAGTGATATTGCACTATTACAAAGTTTAACAGAAAAATATCATTTCACATATAATGCTATATCAAGTAAAGAAAAAATCAATCGTAAAAATAGAAATTCAAAAATAGAAATTTTTTTAAGTATAAGTAATAGTAAATTAGTGTAAACTGTGCTATAATTATTCATGAAAGTGAGCGAAATTATGAAAAAGAAATTTGTTATGATTCTATTGTGTGGGATTTTATTAGTTAGTGTAACTGGTTGTGGAAATGAAAAACAAGAAACAAAAATAAATGAAACTGATAAACAACAAGAAACTACTAAAAAAGATAGTGAAAAGATTTTTGAAATCAAATCTGGTGCTAGATATACTTGGTCTAGTGATGAAGTTGGAATACAAATAGATTTACTTAATGATAATAAAGTAGTATCTTCTTCTCGAACTAAATCTGGAAAGTTTGATGAATACTATGGTACTTATTCAATTAATGGTAATGAGTTAACAATTAATTTAACTCAAAAAGATAGTGATGATGGTAAAGTATCTTATAATGAAATAAAAAATTATAAAATTATTTCTGATACAGAGTTTAAAGATGAAGAAGATAATGTCTATTCATTTAAAACTTCATTAGATAAATAAGAAAGGAAGTTTTACAATGAATAAAATAATCAAATTACTTGTAGTAATGTCTATTTTTATAACTATTACTACTGGTTGTGGAAATTCTGATAATTCAAAAAAATATTCTGATTCAATCAATGAAATAAGAAATTCTAAATTTGAAATTTTAGGGGAAGATTATAATGTTGGTAATTATATAGATTTTGCTTTAACTAACGCAAAATGGAGTGAAGATGACAATTATGTTGGAGATCGTGGTAATGGTTCTATTAAAGTAATTGGTAAAGATAAAAATACAGGAAAAGATGTTGAAATAGTTTGGATTAAGAATGTTGAAAATGGCTCAAAAAGAGAATCAAAGATAGATTATATAATTTTAAATGGAACTAAAGAAGATGACGATGCTATGGCTTTTTCTAATTATATACAATACCTTGAAAATTATAAAAATGATTTAGAAAGTCAAAACAATTAATATTTGGAGAATAAAATATGAAAAAGATATTAAATGTAATTTACTTTTTATTTGGAATATTAGGTGGCTTTTTAGTATCACAACTTGTATATACAGTATCAACAACAATGATTAGCACAGTTAAAAATGGAGATTATGCTTATACTGGAAATGTTTTAGTTAATATATTAATCGGTATTTTATTTTATATGTATGTTTTAAAAGTAATAAAATCGATTATAAATTCAGAAAAAGGTAATATTATTCAATCAAAATCAGAAAAAATAAATTTATCATTATTTATAGTTTCTTTACTTGGTTGTAGTTATTTTATTTTAAATAAATCTACAACAGGAGATACACCACTATTTGCTACAATAATTATTGGTTTATTTAGTATTCCTTTAGTTATCAAATTATATACTTATGATAAATTTTATAAAGAGTTTTATTTAGCCCCTATTAAATTGAATAATAAAAAATTAGATGAAGTTATTGTTAAAGAAAATAAAAAGAGGTTTTTATTTAATTTACTTGGTATTATTACAGGAATTATTTTTACAATAAGTGTTGTAATAATTCATAAAATTGTTTTTTCAATTACAATAATTAGTGATAAAGAAGTAAATAATGTATTACGAATTATAATTATTCTTCTTGTATCTTCAATCTTATTAATTATAATTGATAAAGTTGTTATGATGTTGTCAAAGAAAAAATATAATAAAAATTTTAAATATTATTATACGATTAAAGATTATTTTGTAGATAGTTTTCATATTGTATTTACAATCTTATCTTATGTTTTGTTTGTTTATGTTTTAGATATTAACCTTTATTTAGCTTTGATTTATATGCTCATTATTAAAGTTTTAGTAAATAAATTCATACCACCATCAATAGATCCAGATATTGATTTGTCAAAAATTAATTTTTCATACAGTCATCTTTCTAATAGTAATTGGAATAAAAATAGTAATGATATTAAGTTTGGTTATTTAAGTAATGGAACTTCTTATTTTTCAATGGACTTGGGCTCTGGAATTACATCTACAACTCTTACAGATAAAGATGGGAATAAAACTGATGTTACATCATTTGAAATTACTGATAATTTAGAATATAAATCAATAAGAAAAAGATAATATATTTAATTGACTATTGTTTTTAGTAATAATTTCTTTTATTTAATTAAATACAGGTCAATTTATTTGTGAGATAATTAAAAATTTAAACTGTCAATTATGGCAGTTTTTTTATGCAATAAAATAAAGGAGGGAAGAAAATGCAAAATGAATTTAAAAAGGATTTTTTTGATACAAGAGATGAGATATTATCTAATATAAAAGAAAATCCATATAATTGGAATAAGTTTATTACCTATTGGGCAAAAATATTAGATAAATATAGTGTTGATAATGTTTTTAATTTGTATTCATATAATCCTACTGGTCGAATTTATTATACATTTGATGAGTGGAATAATAAAAATATTGATAGAAGAATCAAACCTAAAAGTAAAGGTATTCCTATTTTAGTAAACGATCATAAAACTTATGTTTTTGAGATAAAACAAACTTATGGTAGAGATTATAAAGAGTGGAGTTATAGGCATTATATAGACAAAGAAATATTATTATATTATCAAACTAAAAATGATATTACAAATGATGTTAATATTTCATTAAATGAAAATTTTTATAATACATTTAAAGAGATTTCTAAAAATAACATTTTAAATAACTATAATAATTTAAAGGAAGAAGAGGTAGAGTTCATTTCAAAAATGATGACCTCTCTTTTTCTTTCTAAAATAAATTTCAATATTTATACATTACCAAGTAGTTTTGAATTATATAATAATTTATCAGATGATGAAATTCTTAAATGTATGCAAATATCTAATAAGGAAACTGCTAAAATTTATAAAGATTTTTCACTTAATGCTGATAAAATAACAAAAGTACAAGACGTATTTAAAAAGTCAGTTATTGAACAACATAAATCTAATGATTATATTACGAATGTCGATTTAGAACATATGTTTACTAAATATGAAAATGATACAGGATATAGTTCTGAATTATTAAATAACATTTATCAAAATGAGTTTGATAGGTATTCATATATCAATAAAAATCATTTAAAACATAAAACTGATATTGAAGTGTCAGAAAATACTGAAGATATAAAAGAACCATATTCATTAAGTGATATTACATTAGAAAAAGGTAAGTATTATGTTGATGAGAAAGAAATATCTCAAGAAGAGTTTGATGAAGCATTTGCTATTGCTGAAGATGAACATTTTGATTTTATAAATGGACTTAATGTTGATTCAGAAGAATATGATGAAGAATATATTGAAGATGATAATGAAAATAATTTAAAACAAGAAATAACTTTATTTGGGAATGACCAGTTATCCTTATTTGAACCAAGAGAGGATCAACTTGCTAGTAAGATATGTGATATTTTTAATTCATTTGATACTAAATATCAAAATACCTTTTCAGTGTCGAATGTTGAACTGCAAAGATGGGAACATATTAAGAGTAAAAAAAGAAATTTAAGTATATGCTTAAAAAGTCCACTTGCTGATAATATGGATGAAAATAGTTTTTCATTTTTTAATACTGATAAAACTGATGAGATTAAATTAAATGATGGAATTATAAATAATTATTTCTTATCGCAACTTATGAAAGATAAAGATTTTTCAATATCTTTTTCTCCATCACTAATTCATATTTTTTGGCATAATTTTGATGATAAGCAATTTGATTTGAATATATCAAGTTTTAAACAAGTAGATAATATTAGCAAAGACTTTGATGGAAGTGAATTTGAAAAATGGTTGCCTAAAAGCATGAAATTTAAAACCTATTCCAAAGTAAATAATGATTTATATTGGGTTACAGAGCAATTTTTTTCTATGGAAGATTTAAGAATATTTCAAGAGGAACTGTCTAAAACAAAATATAATAAAGCATATATAACTGCTCGTGATTTAAGTTTATCTTTTGATTTTGATGAAGACATGGCAGATGGTATACTAATTGAAGTTACAAAAGATAATATTATTCTTAATGATTATTTTAATAAGAAAAAGATGTATCAAGAAGCAGAAAAAAGAGCTGAGGAATTAGAAGAACAAGAGTTAGAAAAAAATGATGAGGAAATATCTTACAGAACAGTGGAGCATACTATTATTCCAACTGAAAATGGAGTAGTATTATCTGAACCAGATATAAAATATTATAATAAAGATGGAGATGAAGTAGAATCACCGAAAGAAGAACAATATCCTAAAATCAATTATCATATAAAAGATGATAAAATAGATAATAGTTTTGGTGCTAAATCAAGATTTGAAGATAATATAAGGGCAATAGATTTACTTAAGAAATTAGAATTAGAAGATAGAAATGCTACAAGTGAAGAACAAAATATTTTGTCGAAATATGTAGGTTGGGGTGGAATTGCTGATGCTTTTGATGAAAGAAAAGATAATTGGTCTAGTGAAAGAACAAGATTAAAAAATCTTTTGAGTGAAGATGAGTATAATCAAGCAAGAAAGTCCACTTTAACATCTTTTTATACACCCAATATTGCGATTGATAGCATTTATAAAGCAATACAACAGTTTGGATTTAATAAAGGAAATATTCTTGAACCAAGTTGTGGAACTGGAAACTTTTTTGGAAGAATACCAAAAGAATTGGAAAATTCTAAATTATATGGAATTGAACTAGATAGCATAAGTGGTCGAATTGCTAAAAAGTTATATCCAGATGCTAAGATAGAAATAAAAGGGTATGAAGAATCTAATGTTCCAGATAATTTGTTTGACATTAGCCTTGGTAATGTTCCTTTTGGTAATTTTAAAGTGCCAGATAAAAGATATAAAGAAAATTTTGTGATTCATGATTACTTCTTTCAAAAAACTTTGGATAAAGTAAGAAGTGGTGGTATAATAGCTTATATAACAACAGATGGTACACTTGATAAAAAAGATACAAAGGTTAGAGAATATATTGCGAAACGAGCAGAACTGGTTGGAGCAATAAGATTACCTAATGATACATTTACTGGAAATGCAAATACAAAAGTAACAACTGATATCATATTTCTAAAAAAGCGAGATGAACTTAAATTAGATTTAAGTGATGAGGACTGGCTATACACAAGTGAGTATAAAGATGGTATTATTATCAATAATTATTTTATTAACCATCCTAATATGATGCTTGGTAAAATGGAACAAAAAACTTCTCCTTATGGAATGGAGAATACACTTAATCCTAGTGAAACAAGTCTTGAAGAGTTAATGACACAAGCAATTAAGGAATTACCTTCTAACATATATGAAAATGCTCCTTATGAAATTAGTGAGCAAAATAGTGAATATGAAATATTAGAAGCAAGTGATGATATTAAAAATAATGCTTTTGTTGTAATTGAACAAGATAATAAGAAAATTATATATCAAAGACAAGATTCTAATTTAATACCTTATCAAATTCAAGATGGTATGATAGCAAGAAGAATTATTGGTATGTGTAGTGTTAAAAAAGCATTACGATATGTTTTTGATATTCAACTTAAAGATGGAACTGATGAAGAATTAGAAAATGCTCAATCTATTTTAAGTGATGTTTATGATAATTTTATTAAAAAGTTTGGTTACTTAAACGATAGTGCTAATGCTAGAGTTTTTGATAGTGATCCAGATTATTATTTGCTTTCTTCTATTGAAAATAAAATTACTCAAGATGAGGAAAATGATAAACCTATCTATGAAAAGGGAGATGTCTTTACAAAAAGAACTATAAGAAAGAGTAAAGAAATTAGTAGTGCAGAAAATGCAGAAGAGGCACTTATGTATTCTCTTAATAATCGTGGATGTGTAGATTTTGAATACATGAAAACTTTGTATTCAAAAGAAAAAGATGAAATGATAGAAGAGTTAGACACTTTAATCTTTCAAGACCCAGAAAAAATATATGATTTTAATGATGGATGGGTACTTGCGAGTGAATATTTGAGTGGAAATGTTAAACATAAATTAAATTATGTTAAATCTATAAATGAAGATAATAAGTACGATAGAAATATCGAAGCATTAGAAAGTGTCCAACCTAAACCATTAGAATATGATGAGATAAGTGTTAAATTAGGTTCAACATGGATTCCAGAAGATGTTTATCACACTTTTTGCAGGGAACTTTTAGATATACCTAGGTATGATGCTAGTAGTTTAAAAATAAAATATGCAAAAGAGGTTAATACATGGTTATTTCAAGCAAGTGGTCTTTATGGATATGGAATTAAAAATACGAATACTTGGGGAACTGAACGAGCAGATGCCTTGGCAATAATTAAAAATACTTTAAATCTTCAAAGTGTTACTGTTTATGATAAATTAGATGATGATCGAAGAGTGGTTAATCCAGTTGAAACTGCGAATGCTAGAGAAAAGCAAGAACTTATAAAACAAGAGTTTAAAGAGTGGATATGGAAAGATGAAGAACGAAGAGAAAGGCTTGTAAAAATCTATAATGAAAACTTTAATTGTTTAAAAGAAAGAGAATATGATGGTAGTCATTTAACTTTTGATGGTATGAATCCTAATATAAACCTTCGAGAGCATCAGAAAAATGCAGTTGCTAGAGTTTTATATGGTGGAAACGCATTGTTAGCCCATGCAGTAGGAGCAGGAAAAACTTATGAATGTATTGCTAGTGCTATGGAATTAAAGAGATTAGGAATAGTTAGTAAACCCATGTTTGTTGTTCCTAACCATTTACTAGGACAATGGGCAAATGAGATTTTAAAATTATATCCAACTGCTAATATTTTAGTAGCGAATCAAAAAGATTTTGAAAAAACTAGAAGAAAAAAATTGATGGCACGAATTGCAACTGGAGAATGGGATGCAGTTTTAATTGCTCATTCTAGTTTTGGTTTAATTCCTATTAGTAAGGAATATGAAAAAAAACATATAGAAAATCAAATAGAAGAGGTTACTGAAGCTATTGAAAGAATAAAAGCAGAATCTAATGAAAGTTTAAGTGTGAAAAAGTTAGAACAAATAAGAACTGGTATGTATGCTAGACTGAAAACTTTATTAGATAGTAAAAAAGATGATGTTGTAACATTCGAAGAGTTAGGAGTAGATCAGTTAATAGTTGATGAAGCCCATATGTTTAAAAATCTTCCTATGTTTTCAAAAATAAGAAATGTTGCAGGTATCAATAATAGTGAATCTAAAAAGGCGACAGACTTATTTATGAAGATAAGTTATATATTAGAGAATAATGGTGGCAAAGGAGCAGTATTTGCAACAGGTACACCAATTTCAAACTCTATGGGAGAATTATATGTAATGCAAAAATACTTGCAACTTGATAGATTAAGAGAAATGGGACTTGAACATTTTGATGAATGGGCATCTACTTTTGGAGAAGTTGTTAATAGTTTTGAAATTGCTCCAGATGGTAGTGGTTTTAGAACAAAAGCAAGATTTGCTCAATTCTTTAATATTCCAGAATTGATGTCATTATTTAAAGAAATAGCAGATATTCAAACATCTCAAATGTTAAATCTTCCAGTACCTAAATTAAAAAGTGGTAAAGCTATAACATTGGTTGCTCCTAAAAGTGATGAGTTAGGAGAATATGTTAATAAATTAGCAGAACGAAGTGAGATAATTAGGAATGGTTGCGATCCAAGAGAAGATAATATGCTTTTGGTTACAAATGATGGAAGAAAAGCAGCACTTGATTTACGAATGATTGACCCTAATATGCCAGATTTACCTAATTCAAAAATAAATATGGCAGTAGAAAATATATATCGAATATGGTTAGAAAATAAAGAGGACAAGTTAACACAACTTGTCTTTTGTGATTTATCTACTCCCAAAAATGATGGTACTTTTAATGTTTATGATGATATTAAGAATAAATTAGTAGCAAAAGGAATTCCAGAAGAAGAGATAGAATTTATCCATAATGCAAAAACGAATCCTCAAAAATTAAAATTATTTGAAGATATGAGAAATGGTAATAAAAGAATTTTGCTAGGTTCAACAAGTAAAATGGGAGCAGGTATGAATGTGCAAGATAAGTTAATTGCACTGCATCATTTGGACTGTCCATGGCGACCTTCAGATATTGAACAAAGGGAAGGTAGAATATTAAGACAGGGAAATCAAAATGAAGAGGTAGAAATTTATAGATATGTAACAGAGGGAAGTTTTGATGCTTATTCTTATCAGTTAATCCAAACAAAATCTACTTTTATCAATCAAATAATGGCAAATAGTAATGGTAGTGGAAGAACTGCTGAAGATTTAGACAGAGATACACTTACTTATGCAGAAGTTAAAGCACTTGCTAGTGGCAATGAACTTATTTTAGATAAGTTTAAAGTAGAGAATGAATTGAAACAGTTATATCTCTCTAAAACAAGATATGATAAATCTCATATGGAATTAGAAGCAAAATATAATCGAGAATTACCTAGACAATTAAAGTATCAACAACAATACATGGAAAGTCTTGAAAATGATATTCCAAAAGTGCAAGATTTATCTGGAGATAATTTTAGAATAACTATAAGGGATCAATATTTTACTTCCAGAAAAGATGCTAGTACAAAATTTTATCAAACTTTATCCATATTAAAAACTGGAGAAGAAACTAAAATAGGAGAAATTAGTGGGTTTGATATTGTAGGAACTAGAGAAGAATTAAGATATACCCCAGTAGTATTTATAAAAGGTGTAGGTAAATATAAAGTAGAAATCAATAATACTGATGAAATAGGAAATATTCTAAAATTAGAAAATATGCTTAAAAGTTTACAAAATAAATTGGAGACTGTAAAAGAACAAATTGCATATACAAATAAGCAAATGAAAGATGCAAAGGAAGAATTAGACAAACCTTTTACCTCTTTAGATAGAATTAAGGAACTTCAAAAAGAAAAAGCAAGAATTGACAGTGAATTAGATTTAGATAAACAAGAGGTAACTTTAGATGTTGAAGAAAATCAAGAACGAGAGGAGGAAAGAGAATAATGAAACTAAAAGATAAATTGTTAAATAAAGTCGCAGATTTATTATCAGAATATAGAACGCCAAAATATGATACGATTTTAGCTCTTGATGTAAAAGGAAAAGTAAAGGGAGTTTTAACTACTTATGATTGTACTTATACAGAAGAACTTAAAGATAAGGAACAAGAGGGACTAATTTCAATAGATAATTTATTTGAAAAAGAAATTGGAGATAGTAGATATAGTGATATTTATTTTTGTGAAAAGGATAAAGTTGTGTGTATTCATAACCATGCTAATAATCGTTATGTTGAACCAGTACATGAGTGTTTTGATTCAGCAGAAGAAAAAATATATTTAGTATGTGATACAGATAATTCCTATGAAAGTGCGAAAAGATATGTTGCTCAAAGCAGTAAATATCATTCATTTATGCAAGTGGTTGATGAAACTCCTAATAAAATTGCTTTTGATAAATTATTTAATAGAATTGTTAAATTAGATAAAGAAGATAAAACTATAAATAAAGATGAAGATAAGAGAGAAGAAGTAGTTAATAGAATAGAAATCGAGGGTAAAATATCACATTTAGGTAAAGAGTTTAAAAAGAAAGATGGGGAGTTTGCTCAATTTGTAGATATAGAACAGGAATATGAATACAATGGGAAAAGTCAAAAAAATGTTATATCAGTTATGTTAGAGGGAGAAACATTATCTAATAATAAAGATTTATTAGAGTTAAATTCAGATGTTAATATTGTGGGAAAATTAAATGTATATACAGATAAAAATAACCAAAATAGATCAGTTATAAATTGTAATAACATAGAAAGATTAAGCAAAAATGTAACAAAAAATATAGAAAGATAAAGAAATTAGATTTTTTTAAAAAAATCTCTTGCAAAATTCTTTTCTTTAAGTGATAAATAGTTTGAACCAAATCCATTGTATTTCTTCTCTAATGTTGTTCGTATCTAATTTGATGGGAAGAGTTGAACAACTATAAGAGTAAAAAAATAAAGTCGCTTAAAATGGCTTAAAAATGGGTTGTAGGAAAGGAGTAAAAATATGGTAGGAAGTAAACAACTTGAATATAGCAGAAGAAAAATAATTAAGGAGGGAAAATTATGTACATTAGTGAAGTAACAGAAGATGTTAGAAAGATATTTGATAAACTAGAGAAAATTAAAGAAACTGGAAGATTAAAGTTTGTAATTTATGTTTTTGATAGTTTAAATAATGGTCCTATCAATAGTAAAAATGAAGTGAATCCAAGTTTAGTTGAAGATGATGATTTAGTAATATTCAATTTAGATACTATTGGATTAAGTCATAATTTTGCAGAAATCTATTTGGAGTATTTAACCATAGTCTTTAATAATATTGGAACATTATTAAGTAAAGCATACCAAGAAAATGGAAATGTAATGGGTATTCATTATAACAAATATGATAAACCTTTATTATCAATGTTTGAAAAATTGTCTTATAATGAAAAACTTGATGTATTAGCAGAGCTATTCATTAGATTAGATAATAAAACATTATTTAATGATGAATATCCAATACTTGATTTAAGTGTTAATGGTTTTGAAGTAGCAAGAAATATACTAGAACAAAAAATATAAGAAAAGAGGTAAACAGTGAAGGCAAGTATTAAATATACCCCAATAAGGTTATCAAATGATGGTCATGTTATTTTGCACGATTTTGAAAGAGTAAGAATTGAAAAAGGTTTTACTTATAGTGCAGTAGGAGAAAGATATGGTTTAGATAGGTCTTTAATTAGAGGAGTAGTTATAGGATATAGCAATCTTTTTTGCGAAAGGGCAATACAAATGGCATTTGCAGTAGGAGTTAAACCAGATGATTTATTTTTAAGAGACATAATTCTTGCAGGTGGAGATCAATTAGTATTTGTTAATAATCCTAGTGAAAAGGTTACTCAATTTTTAGAAAAAGTTAAATACTTAAGTTACAAGGATAGACTAAAATTTTGTATTGAATTATTTAATATGTGGAGTGATGGAAAGATTACCCATAAAAAGGGCGAAGTACCATTTACTCCTAACATATTAGGTTTTCCTAAAGATATTGGAAATAGATTCGCATCATTTTTAGATATTATGTTAAAAAATGAGGAAAATAGAGTTGGAAATAAAATAATGGTAGATGATATTTGTACTGTAAAATCAAGAAATAGTTATAATCAAATGTTAAAAGATTATAATAAATTATCATTTGAAGAAAAAAAAGATATACTAAATGAAATCATTTTAAGGTTTGATACAAGAACTTTATTTCAAGAAAAACTAGATTTTCCTAAATTTCCAGATTTTTTTACAGGTTGGGATATTGCAGAAGCAATGAGAGATTATAAAACTGAAAAAGAATAAATGTCATATTGATTTTCTAATTCTTTTGAAGAGCTGTTAGTTAATAGTGTAATTTTGTCAAAGTAGAAATACTTTGATTTTTTTTATTTGCAATTTTATAGAGTTTTTTGAATGTATTGTTAAGGAGTGTGATGTGAATGAAAACAAAAATTACTATTGAAAATAAAGAATTAAATAACCTAGTGGAACACAGTATGAAATTGTCTTTAATTAAATTGCTTTTATTAAAAGGGGAAATAACTGAAAAGGAATTTTCTAAATTAAAAGATGTAATTAAACGAGAGCATTTTCCACTAAAAACATAGAATAAAGAGCAAAAATATGCTATACTTATAGCGTGAGATGAAGGTATTATAATCTAAACTCTGCTAAAGAAAGGAGTTAAATTGGCGAGTGTCAAGGTTATAACCGCTAATCAATCAAGAATTAGTAAAATCACAAATGGCATCAAAAAAATAATTTTAAGGGTTTGTGCTTATTGTAGAGTAAGTACAGACAGTGAAGAACAACAAACCAGTTATAAATCTCAAAAAATTCATTATAAGAATCTTATTGAAGAACATGATGATTGGGAATTTGTAGATATTTATGCTGATGAAGGTCTATCTGGAACTAAAACTGCTAAAAGAACAGATTTCAATAGAATGATAGAGGATGCTTTAGCAGGAAAAATTGATATGATTATTGCTAAATCAATATCAAGATTTGCTAGAAATACTGTTGATACTTTAAATTATGTAAGACAATTAAGAGAAAAAAATGTAGATGTGTATTTTGAAAAAGAAAATATACATACTTTGCAAATGACAAGTGAAATGTTTTTAACATTGTATAGTGCTTTCGCTCAAGCAGAAAGTGAATCTATTTCTGAAAATGTTAAAGCAGGAGTTCGTATGAAAATGAAAAGAGGCGAACTTGTTGGTCATTATGCTCCTTATGGTTTTATATATGATGAGGAAATAGAAAATCTAGTAGAAAATCCAAAAGAAGCATTTATCATTAGATACATTTTTGATAGATATAAAGAGGGTGTTGGAACTTCACGAATTGCAAAAGAATTGAATAATCAAAATATCCCTAGTCCAACAGGAAAAAAATGGTCTGATACAGTTATTTTTAGAATGATACGAAACGAAAAGTATGTTGGAGATTTGCTTACAGGAAAAACATATACAGATAATCCTATAAATTCAAAAAAGAAAAAGAATAAAGGCGAATTTGATATGTATTATACTGAAAATCATCATAAAGGTATTGTTGATAGAGAAACTTGGGATATTTGTCAAGAAATTGCAAATAAAAGGTCAGGAAAGTACACTGCTGATGGTAGACCAGAAAAATTTAGTCAAGTTTATCCATTTAGTAGTAAGATTATTTGTGGCTTATGTGGAGAGAACTATATTAGAAGGTCTTGGAAAGGTCATAAAGATGGCGATCCTCGTAGAGTTGCTTGGGCTTGTAGAACTTATAATACTGACCATTTATCTTGCCAAAGTTATGGAAATGTTAAAGAATCTTATATTGAAGAATTATTTGTTAATATGTATTCTGTATTGTGTCAATATAATAAAGAGGTAATTGAGAAACTTTTAATCACAATAGAAGAAACTTTTAATAATGATGATTATTCTAAAGAACTTAAAAGTTTAGAAGCTGATATTAAAGCATATAGAGAACAACTTATGGAATTGTTAGATGTTAGACTTGCTAAAGTAATTGATAATGATGTATTTGAAGAAAAGAGTGCAAGAATAAATAAAAAAATCGAACTATTAGAACTAGAAGCAAAGAAAATTAGAGATTACATATCACATAGAGATAAAGTTCAAGATAGGGTAGATAAATTTAAAACTATTTTTCAGAAAAATACTACATTAAAAGAATTTGATGCTGATGTATTTGAAAGTATTATTGATAAGATTATAATAGGTAGAAGGAATGAAGATGGGTCTATTGATCCATATGAAATTAGATTTGTTCTTAAAACTGGAGATGAATTAACCGACACATTACCAATCAAAAAAATGCCTTCACAAACGAAAAATGAAAGAAGTGATACCAATGAGCGAATGGAAGAATTGCAGTCGCAGTTGGGTGCTTATGCCCACAACGGGGAACACAGTAATCGCAAGTCCACGATCACTTATCGCAATACTTGAACAATACTATCAAAGTGATGGAAGTGTAATAATTCCTGAAGTTTTACGACCTTATATGGGTGGTAAAGAAATTATAAAACCAAACCAAAAATAATTTACTAAAAAAGTTTTTCCAATTCAACCAAAAAAAGCCAAAATAAATAAAATTTTTCCATTGTATCCAAAAAACTTTACATTTAGAAGGATTTGATGTAAACTATAAGTATTAGGGGTGAAAATATTATGCTGAAAAGAGAATACTATTTAAATAAAATTAGAGATTTTTATCATATAAATTCATTAATAAAAATTTTATGTGGTTTAAGAAGAAGTGGTAAATCTGTAATATTACAACAAATAATAGAAGAAATAAAATCGAGCGGAGTTGAAGACAGTCACATTATATACATGAATTTTGAATCTCTTGACTATGCAGATATAACAAATGCGAAACAGTTAAATACCTATATTAAAAGTTTAGTAAAAGATAAAAAAATTATTATATATTTTTAGATGAAATTCAAAAAGTTGAAGAATTTGAAAAAGCCATTAACTCACTAAGAATAACAGAACAATTTAGCATCTTTATTACTGGTTCAAATAGTAAAATGACTTTCTTAGAATTATCTACTGATTTATCAGGAAGATATGTAAGTTTTAGAATAAATCCATTATCATTTAAAGAAGTTGTTAAACTTACAAATACCAAAAAAGAGAATTATTTAGATTTACTACTAGACATTTTTGAATGGGGAGCATTACCCCAAAGATTCAGTTTTATAAATACTGATTCAAAAGAAAATTACATTAGAGATGTTTATGATTCAATACTTTTAAAAGACGTTGTAGATAGACTAAAAATAACCGATATAACCTCTTTCAATAAAATACTTCAGTATATTTTAGAAACTGAAACAAGAGAATTCTCTGCAACAAATGTATTAGAGTACCTAGAAAAAAACGGTACTAAAGTTGCTACTGATACATTATATAAATATTTAGAAGCACTTTGCTCTACGTTTATAATCAATAAAGTTTATAGATATGATATAAATGGTAAAACTGTTTTAAAATCTTTAAACAAATTTTATGCAACAGATTTAGGTGTAAAAAGAATTAAAACTAATAGCAAAGAACTTAACTACTCACATGCTTTTAAAAATATAATATATAATGAACTGATAAAAAAAGGATATGAAGTTTTTATAGGAAAAACCAAAGAGGGAGAAATAGATTTTATAGCTTTTAAAAATAAAGAAATTAAATACATACAAGCTTGCTATAATCTTACAAATGAAGAAACAAAAAATCGAGAATTCAATGCTTTTAAAAATATTAGTGACAATTACCCTAAATACGTTATCTCAACTAATAAAGAAGATTATTCTCAAAACGGAATTAAACACATCAACATTTTTGATTTTCTAATGGATGATAACTTTTAATTTTTATAAGAAAAAACAAAAATTACGCCAACATGGCTTACGATTACAAAACAAAAAGGAGGAAAAATAGATGGAAAAAACTGCATGGATATTTTCATACAAGTTAAAAAAGAATATAGAAGCCGAAAAATTTATAGAACTAACACAAAACTTACATGATGAAATAATATCAAAAGCAAAAGGATTTATTTCTTGGGAACATTACGTACAAGGGGACGTATGGACAGACTTTGTATTATGGGAGACTGAAAAAGATGCTATAAATGCCACAACAATAGGAAAAGGAAAAGAAACAACCAACAAATTTTATGACTGCATCCAACTGAACACATGTAAAGCATTAATATCAAAACTAGTAAAAAAGTATTAAAAATCAAAAAATACTTTAATAACTAAAAATAATATGATAAAATTAAAAAGCATCCCAAAAAAAGACGAGGAAGTGATAACATGGAATTTATGCCAGAAGAATTTAGATATATAACACTATCAAAAATAAATAAACTCGAAAAAATATTGCCTAATTGTAGTGTTAAAGAATACCTAGAAGCATATAAATTATTCTTAGATATGATTATGACAAGATTTGATATATATCTAACATTAAGTTTTACACAAAAAATAGCAAATAGTAATATAAACTGTACTGAAAAAGAACGCATACAAATTGTACCTAATCAAGAGTTTGTAGAATCAAGCATAGCAAAATTAAAAAGAGACATAGAAAAAGATAAAAGAAGAATATTAAATTAGAAAGAAGGAATAGAAATGACACTAAAAAAATTAGAAAAATTAGAACCAAGCCAAAGGGCAAAATTCTTAAACGCTTTGTCAAAAGATGATATGTTTTATTTAAATAATTGTAGATTAACTTTGACTGACTGGGAAAGATACAAAAAGACATTAGATTTATTAGAAAGATATGAATTTGAATGTGAAGAATATAGAGAAACTTTATTGAATGCTGAAGTTGCCACAAGAACTGAGTTGGAAGATGAAAGACTTGAAACACTAAAAGCAGAAATAAGAAGTAGGAAAAGTGCTAGTTTAAAGAAAACTCAAAAATAACTAATATTACTAAAAAACAAGAATCATGGAACATAAATAACCATGATTTTTTGATTTAACAGGTAAATGTATTGATAAATTATTAAAAATAAAGTAATATAAATAATAAGGAGGAGATAACAAATGGAAAAATCAAAAGTATATTTTACAAAAGATATAAGTAGTGAAGGATTAATAAAAATATATAAAAAACTTAACAAAGAATTAACAGGAAAAGTTGCAGTAAAACTACATTCTGGAGAAAAAGGAAATCAAAACTATTTAAAACCAGAATTTGTAAAAGACATAATAGAACATGTAAAAGGAACAGTAGTTGAATGTAACACAGCATACGAAGGAGCGCGTAATAGTACAGAAAAGCACATAAAACTAATGGAAGAACATGGATGGAGTAAATACTTTAAAGTTGACATACTAGACTCAGAAAACGAAACAACACTAGAATGTCCAAATGGAATAAAAATAAAGAAAAACATAGTAGGAGAAAAAATGAAGAATTATAATTCCATGTTAGTATTATCACACTTCAAAGGACATCCAATGGGAGGATTCGGAGGGGCATTAAAAAACATATCAATAGGACTAGCTTCTAGTGAAGGAAAAAGTTATATACATACAGGAGGAAAAGAACGTGCAACATTTGAAGAATTAATGAATGCGAATCAAGAAGACTTCATAACATCAATGGCAGACGCTGCAAGCACAATAACAGAATACTACAAAAACAACATAGCATATATAAATGCCATGGTAAACCTATCAGTAGACTGTGACTGTTGTCAAGAAGCGGAAGATCCTTGTATGAAAGACGTAGGACTACTAGCAAGTCTAGACCCAGTAGCCATAGACCAAGCATGTATAGATTTGATTTACAACAGTACAGACCCTGGAAAAGACAAAATAATTGAAAGAATTGAAACAAAAAATGGACTACTAATATTAGAAAGTGCAAAACAATTAGGAATGGGATCTAGAGATTACGAACTAAAAAACATTGACTAAACACTGAAACTCAATAAGTGTTTAGTTTTTTTAACGAAATTATTGAAAAAAGAACATAACTTTTATAAAATAGAAAAAGAAGTGATAAAAATGAAAAAGAAAATAATAATAACTACACTATTAATAATAGTAATATCGATAACAATGATAATATATAATAATTATAAAATAAAACCAATAAATGCGGAAAAATTTGAATTATCAAACCAAAACTATAAAAGTGAATACAAAGAAATAAAAAGTGAAGACCTAAAAAAACTAATAACAAAAGAAGAATCATTTGTAGTATTTGTCTATCAACCCGAAGATATAACATCAACAAACTTCAAAGCGGTATTAGACGAATTAATAAAAGAAAAAAGCCTAACAATATACAAAATAACAAACGAAGAAATACAAAAAACAAAATACAAGCACAACATAAAACACTACCCATCATTTATGACATTCTATAAAGGCAAACTATCAGACTACATAGACACTGAAAAAGACAAAGAAGCATACTTCAAAAAAACAAACGAATTCATCAAATGGCTAGAAGAAAAAATTGAACTAAAAGAAAACCAAGAAAAAACTGAAGAGCAACAAAAACTAGAAGAACTAAAAAACACAAAAATAACAATACCTGACATAACAAAAGAAAAAGGAAAAGTGAATATATACTTATTTTGGGGAGAAGGGTGCCCACATTGCAAACACGAAAAAGAATTTTTAAACGAACTAAAAACAACACATGGAGACATGTATAAATTGTACGAATTCGAAGTATGGTATAATGCCAAAAACAAAGAAACACTAAACGTGTTCGGAGCGCACACAGGTACTATTGTAAAAGCAGTACCATACACAATAATAGGAGAAAAAACATTCTCAGGATTTGGAGAAAACACGAAAGAAGCAATAAAACGCGCAATAGAAGAAGAAAGTCAAAAAGACTATGACATATACATAGACAAAATATCAAAAAAAGAAGAAGGATAATAAAATGAACAAATTACTTTGGAATCCATGGCACGGATGCCATAAATGTAGTCCAGGTTGCCTAAACTGTTACGTATACTACCTTGACTCAAAAAGGCAGATAGACACTAGTAAAATAACTAAATCAAAAACTAATTTTAACTTACCAATAAAAAAAGACAAAAAAGGAAACTACAAAATACCGAGCAAAAGTGAATTAGCCGTTTGCTTTACATCTGACTTCTTTCTAGAAGAAGCGGACATATGGAGAGAAGAAGTATGGGAAATAATAAAACAAAGACCGGACATAAATTTCCTAATATGCACAAAAAGAATAGAAAGATTCAATGACTGCATACCCAAAGACTGGGAAGAAGGATACGACAATGTCACAATTGCCGTAACATGTGAAAATCAAGAAAAAACTAAAATTAGAATGCCAATACTACTAGAAATAAAAGCAAAAAAGAAAAACATATTTGCATCACCGCTATTAGAATACATTGACTTTAAACCATACCTAAAAGAAGGAAAAATAAATTTAATATCAGTAAGTGGAGAATCATATGAAAATGCTAGACCATGTAATTTTGAATGGGTAAAACAAATATATAAAGATTGTAAAAATTGCAAAGTAGACTTTGACTTTCACCAAACAGGAAGTAATTTTATAAAAAATGGAAAAACTTATAAAATAAAACACAAAGATGAATACTCACAAGCGAAAAAAGCAACTAGATATTTAATGGACGAAATGATATAATACAAAATAAAATTAAGGGGGAGAAAAATGTTTACTAACAAAGTCATAGAACTAATAGAAGATAACTTCTACATAAAAGCACTAAAAAATAAAAGTTATCTAGAAAAATTAAAAGATGTAATAAAAAAAGAATTAAACTTAGAAACTTACTTAACTAATATAACAACTGCAGACTTATCAAAATATAAAGCAGTAGCAATGCTAGAAGAAACAAGCATATATTTAGATGAAAATGCAATTATAGAATATCTAAAAAATTTTGAAATAAACATTAGTCCAAGAACAATAACATATGAATACTATGCATCAATATTACATGAGATAATACATATAATACAACAAAAATACCTACAAAAAAGAAAAGAATTAAAAACACATGAAATATGTAGGCTTCACTCTAAATTAGTAATTCAAGGAAACATTTCACTAAATCCAAATAATTCTCCAAGTATACAAGATAAAATACAAGCACAAACATTATATAAAAAAGAAGGTATATTATTTCCAACAGAAAGAGAAGCAGAAATAATATCAAGACAAATAACATTAGAAATATTTGACAAAGTATACGAAGAATACTTAAAAGAAAAAGAAGAATTAAGAGAATTTTATTGCTACTTATTACTAGAAATTTATGACCTTCCTAGTTGTCCATTAGAAGAATTTTATAAACTCATAAAAAGAGAAGACATATTTAAAGCATTAAACTTTAGCGAATATAATATTCAAGAAAGATGTATATATGGAATGCCAATAACAGAAGAAGAATATGACACTCAAATAGAAGAAACATTAAAACTTGGTATATAAAATATTTACATCTTTTTTTCAAAGTTGTATAATAACATATGTTACATAACGCTTGTAATAGAAAGGAGAAAAATGCCGCCACAAAAGAAATATAGTAAAGAAGACATACTAATAACATCACTACACATAATAGAAACAGAAGGAGAAAACAAACTGAATGCTAGAAATCTAGCCAAAGCCCTTGGTTGTTCAGTCCAACCAATCTTCCATAACTTTACAAGTATGGAAGAACTTAATAAAGTAATATATAATAATATTTACAAACTATATAGTGATAATATGCTTAACGCTGCAAAAAGAGAAAAATTAGCATACAAAGAAATAGGACTTGCATACATAAAATTCGCAAAAGAACATAGTGAATTTTTCAAAATGATATTTATGAAAGAAACTAATATGAATGCAGATACATTTATGGCTTCTGGTGGACCAATCAAAGATATAATAGAAGCAGGAATGATTCTTACAAAGCTTTCTTACGAAGAACAAAAATTATTTCATAAAAAAGTATGGATATTTACACATGGAATAGCATGCTTAGTAGCAACTAAAACAATTAAAATAAGTGAAAAAGAAATAGAAGAATTATTAAGTACAACTGTATTAGAAATGCTAGAAGGTTTCAAGAAAAATCAGAACAAGTATTTAAAGTGATTAAATAACAGTTTGAATATAGTTTCCTGAACTCAGGAAAACGTTAGAAATGCCTAACAATAATGAAGAATTAGTATCAAAGTCATTTTAGTGTGGCTAATCAAATTAGAAAAAGAGGAGAATTATGAAGAAAATAGTAGAAGTAAAAGAATTAACAAAAGAATATAAAAACTTAAAAGCAGTAAACAACCTATCGTTTGAGGTGGAAAAAGGAGAAATATTAGGATTACTAGGCCCTAACGGAAGTGGTAAATCAACTACAATAAACTGTATTTTAGCACTTCTAAATTATCAAAAAGGTCTAATTAAAATATTTGATAAACCTATGACACCAGAGGCATACGATATAAAAAGAAAAATAGGTGTAATATTTCAAGATGTAGCAGTATTTGATGAACTAAATGTTTATGATAATATTGATTACTTTTGTGGCCTATACGTATCAGACAAACAAACAAGAAAGAAATATGTAAATGACGCTATAAAATTAGTAGGGCTAGAAGACTTTGAAAAGTTCTTGCCTAAGCAGTTATCTGGCGGACTACTTCGTAGACTTAATATTGCCTGTGGAATCGCACACAAACCAGAATTAATAATATTAGATGAACCCACAGTAGCAGTAGATCCACAAAGTAGAAATAATATACTAAGTGGCATAAAAAAATTAAGAGATACAGGTGCCACAATAATCTATACAACCCATTACATGGAAGAAGTAGAAATACTTTGTGACAGAATAATAATATTAGATAAAGGAAGTGTAATAGCACAAGGAACTATTGATGAACTAAAACGTCTTGCAAAAATAGAAGAAAAAGTAACAGTAGAAGTAACAGACTTAGAAGAAAAATATGTGCATAAAATTTCAACATTCAAGAATGTAGAAAGCGTATCATATACTGGAACACTACTTCTAATTACATACAAAAAAGGAAAAAACAACTTATTAGAACTAATGGATTATCTAAAATCAGAAGGCATAAAATATAACAAAATATTCTCAGAACGTCCATCATTAAACGATGTATTCTTAGAATTAACAGGTAAGGAACTTAGAGACTAATGTTTACACATAATTTAAAATACTCACTTAAAATACTATTTAAAAATAAAACACTAATATTTTGGACATTTGCCTTCCCAATAATATTAGGAGTATTCTTTTATTTAGCATTCTCAAATATTGAAAAAACTGAAACATTTAGCAGTATTCCAATCGCAGTTATAGAAAATGATACTTGGAATAATTCACTTACATACAAAGAAACAATAAAAGTTTTAAGTGACAAAAATAATGAAGATAGAATATTTAAAACAACATATATTAAAACAGAAAAAGAAGGACAAAAATTATTAAATGAAGATAATATAGTAGGATACTTAATAATTGATGACACACCAAAAATAATAATCAAGAAAAATGGTACAAGCGAAACAATATTCAAACAAGTTATAGATGAAATACAAGAAAAAGAAAAAACAATAGAAAATTTAGTACAAATAGAAATATCTAAAAACAAAGAAGAAAACATAGAAATGATATACAATCAAGTAATAACAAAAGTAATGAATTTATCTATAGAGGAAAACATAAAAGATGTATCATCTTCAAAGTTAAGTTATGTAGTTATAGAATACTATACTTTAATAGCGATGTCTTGTTTATATAGTGGAACCTTAGCAATGTGTATGGTAAATAAATGTCTAGCAAATATGTCAAGTAATGGTAAAAGAGTATCAGTGTCAAGTATAAGTAAAGGTAAATTGATTTTAGGAAGTCTAATATCTAGTTACATCGCAGCAATCATAGGACTTGCCTTATTGTTAATATTTACAACCCTAATTTTAAAAGTTGACTTTGGTAGCCACTTCGCTTTAATTATTCTTTTATCTTTAGTAGGTACATTATCTGGCTTATCATTAGGAACATTTACAAGTGTAATATGTAAATCTAATGAAAACACAAAAATAGGCATAATTATAGCAATCACTATGCTTGGATGTTTTTTGTCGGGCATGATGGGAATAACTATGAAATATATTATAGACAAAAATGTTCCAATAATAAATAAGATAAATCCTGCTTCCATGATAACAGATGGTTTTTACTCTTTATACTATTATGAAGGATTAGAAAGATATATTTTTAATATAATAAGTCTATTAATATTCTCATTCATATTATTATTTATATCATACTTAAACTTAAGGAGGCAAAGCTATGACAGTATTTAAAGCATACATAAAAGTATTGTTAAAAAGCAAATTCACAATACTATTATATACAGTTATGTTAGTAGTATTTGGTATACTTAATATGCAAATGAATGACACTGGAATGAACTACACTTCATCAAAAGCAGACGTACTTATAATAAATGATGATGAAAATAAAGGCGTAACAAAAAGTTTAATTGACTATATATCGTCAAACTCAAATATAATAGAAATAGAAAATGACAAAGAAAAAATAAGTGATGCACTATTCTATAGAGATGTTAATTTTATTATTAATATTCCAAAAAACTTTAGAACTGATTTCCTAGAAGGAAAAAATCCACAAATAGAAATACAAAGAACAAACGACTACCCATCATACCTAGCATATAACTTATTATCAAAATATATAGAAACTGCTGGTTACTATTTAGAATTTATAAACGATGAAAATCAAATAATAAAAAATACAGAAGAAACTCTAAAAACAAATACTAATGTAGAAATTTCTTCAAAATTAGATAATGATGGACTATCCAAAGCGAAAACATTCTTTAATTTCTCAAACTACACAATGCTATCAGGTTGTATATTTATAATATGTCTCTTAATGACTGTGTTTAATAATGAAAAAATAAGTAAAAGAACAATAATTAGTAGCACTAACTACAAAGCCTTAAATAGAAAATTAATGATATCTAATGGGCTCTTTGCTATAACACTATGGCTAATTTATGTAATATTAAGTTTTATTATTTTAAGAAAGCAGATGCTAAGCTTTCATGGTCTATTATATATAATAAATTTATTTGTATTTACATTGACAACTTTATCTATATCATTTCTATTAGGCAAAATAACTAATAACAAAGAGGCAATAAATGGAATGGTAAATGTAATAGCGCTAGGTTCAAGTTTTCTATGTGGTTCATTTGTACCGATAGAATACCTTCCTAAATTTGTAGTAAATATAGCACACTTACTGCCATCATACTGGTTTATAATTTCGAATGGAAAAATAAGTACACTAGAATCATTTAACTTTGAAACACTAAAACCAATTCTATTTAATATGACTATATTAATAATATTTATAATTATATTCACTATAATATCAAACATAATAACAAAGTATAAAAGAAAAATAGCATAGATTAACATCATCTTAACATAAAACAACAAAATTTTACTTTTGTCTATTGATAAAACATCTTTAATAATATAAACTTAATATATGGAAGGATGGTAAAATGAAAGAAAAAAAGAAGAGTGGATTAGGTAAAGTTGTAGCAGGTGCCGCAATTGGAGTAGGACTTGGTGTATTATTCGCACCTAAAAGTGGTAAAGAAACTAGAAACGATATCAAAGAAAAAGTAAAAACACTAACATCAAAAGAATATCAAGATGAATTTAAAAGAAAAGTTAAAGAATTAGAGAGTGAGATTAAATCACTAGATAAAGAAAAAGTTTTAAATATTGCTAAGAAAAAATCTGCTGAATTAAAAGAAAAAGCAGAAGAACTAATTGAAATGGCAAAAGCAAAAAGTGATGCAGCATTAGAAAAAACGGCAAATAACTTAAAACAAAAAGCAATAAAGACTGCCGAAATGGTAATAGCAAAATTAGAAGATTAATAAAAATAAGTTAGAGTTATATTATGAATCTAACTTTTTTCTTTGCTCTTATTCAAATAACAAAAGCAAATGTTGACACGGGGGGGGTATTAAATGCTATAATCTAAAATATAAAGTATAATTTTATAGGAAAGAGGTAAAACAATGAAGTTAACGAAAATAAAATGTGATAGTTGCGGTGCGCCACTAGAAGAGAAAGACTTAAAGAAAATGCACTGTAGTTTTTGTGGAGCAGAAATATTAATTGATGATGATGCAACAAAACTTAAGAGAATAGAAGAAGCAAAATTAGAATCACGCAAACAAAATCATGAACAAGACTTAAAAGAAAAAAGAGACTTTGAAGAACTAAATAGAGTAGAAAACTTTAAAAAAAGTAAATTCAGTAAAGTATTATTAGTTTTTGCAGCAATATGTGGACTAATAACATTTACTAGAAGTTTTGATTTTTGTAGTATAATTTCTTTAATTCAAGCACTACTATTTTTAACATCATGGTTAATGGGAATGCAAATTATAAAGGAGCCAGTAAACAAATTACACATAATTCTAGCCATCATAGCCTTCGCATTAATTATACCGTTTGCAAGCATAGGAAATAACGATACAACTTATGATACAAAGCCTATAAATATTGACATATCACAAATCGAATTAAAAGAAAAATTTCCAGAACCAGAAGAACTATATGGAAGGCTTGAAACAAATAGAAAAGATTTATTAATGATAGAAATATGTAATGTTGAAAAAAACGAATTTAAAGATTACATAAATAAAAATGTTCAAGACGCAGGCTATAAAGTAGACTTAGAGTATGTTGACTGGGACAATGTATATGGTGCTTACGACAATGAAGGTTATAATATAAGAATAATATACGATAACAAAGACAAAGAAATGCATATAACATTATCTGCACCTGAAAAAATGGAAAATATTGAATGGCCAAATACTGGATTAGGAAGCTTACTTCCAATACCTAAATCTCTATATGCTAATATTTCTTGGAACAATAGCGAAACTTTCATAGTACACATAGGAAATACTCCATTAGAAGAATACAATAACTATGTTAAAGAATGTGAAAATAAAGGTTACACAATTGATTTTAGCAAAGATAAAAAATATTTCTCAGCAAAAAACAGTGATGGTTACGAATTGCACTTAAGATACTTAGGTGGAAACATTATGGAAATATCTTTAAAATCTTCTGGAGATTATAAAGAACCATCAAATAATAATGACACAGGATTAAGCAGCTCATTTAAACAAAGTATGGATAGTTACGAAGCATTTATAGATGAATATATAGAATTTATGACAAAATATACTGCTAGTAATGGTTCAGACTTAGAATTGTTAAAAGATTATGGAACATACTTACAAAAATACACAGAAGCTTTAAATGACTTTGAAAAATGGGAAGGCAAAGACTTAACTGAAGAAGAAACAAATTACTATCTAGAAGTACAAATGAGAATAAACAAAAAATTAATATCTGCTTCTCTAAGTTAAACACATATAAAGACTCATTAGAATATAAAAATAATGAGTCTTTTGCTATACTATTTCTTCTCTAATTTTATTAGATTCATTATTAAAAATTGTGATAAAATATTTACAGAAAATGATAAAATTATAAGTAAATAAAATATATCAAAGAGAAGAACATTATTTACATTTAAATAATGCATATTAAAAAAATTGTTATACTCTATTTCTCATTAGCGTGTTATAATTTATACTAGGAGTTAGGTGAAGTAAAATGAGCAGAAAAACTAAAACAAACATAAAACAAGGTCTTACAAAAAAAGAAGTGCAAGAAAGAATAGCAAAAAATCAAATTAACTATGATACACTTCCAAAAACAAAAACAATAAAACTAATAATAAAATCAAATTTCTTCACATACTTCAACATGCTTAACATTACTCTAGGTCTATGTGTATTCTTAGCAGGATTATTTAACAATGCTTTATATGAAGGAATTAAAAATTGTCTGTTTATGGGCGTAATATTCACAAACTCAGTAATAAGTATAGTAGAAGAAATAATATCAAAAAAAATTATAGATAAACTTAGTGTACTAACAGAAAGTAAAGTTATGGTACTAAGAGACAGTAAATACTCTGAAAAAGAAATAAATGAATTAGTATTGGACGACATAATAGAACTAAAAAGTGGACATCAAATAGTATGTGACAGTATAGTAAGAAGCGGAATAGTAGAAGTCAATGAATCTTTAATAACTGGAGAAAGCGACGCCATTACAAAAAAAGCAGGAGATACATTATTGAGTGGAAGTTTTATAGTAAGTGGATCTTGCTTAGCACAAGTCATACATGTGGCAGAAGAAAACTATGTAAGTGTAATATCAAAAGAAGCGAAATACGTAAAAAAGACACCATCACTCATAATGTCATCTTTTGAAAAAATACTAAAAATTATTTCGTTTATGATTATACCATTAGGAATTATGCTATTTTTAACACAAATGAAAGTAACGAATGGAGAAATAACAAGTTCTGTATTTTCTAGCACTGCAGGAGTTATAGGGATGATTCCAGAAGGTTTAATACTTCTAACAACTTCTGTCATGGCAGTAAGCGTAATGAGACTAAGCAAATATAAAGTCCTAGTTCAAGGGTTAAGTGCAGTTGAAACCCTTGCCAGAACAGATGTAATATGTTTAGACAAAACTGGAACTTTAACAGAAGGAAAAATGACTTTGAAAAAAGTAATACCTTATAAAGATGTAAAAAAGCAAGATATTACAGAAATATTAAATGCTTTATCGTATTGCATGACAGATTCTAATGCAACTATGGAAGCAATTAAAGAAAAATATAACGAAGAAACGTCTTGGGAATTAATAGAAGAAATACCATTTTCAAGTTCAAGAAAATTTTCATGTCTTTCATTTCAAAAAAAAGGTGCTTTCTACTTAGGCGCTCCTGAAATCTTATTCAAAAATAACAAAGAAATAACAAAACTCACAGAAAAATATCAAAAAAAATATAGAGTCTTAGTATTAGCAAAATCCAGAGTTTGTGATTTTACACCAAAAAATCTTAAACCATTAGCTATTATTTTGATTGAAGACATAATTAGACCTTCTGCTGAATCTACTTTAAAATACTTTAGAAAACAGGGAATAGAAGTAAAAATAATAAGCGGAGACAACATAGATACAGTCACAAGAATAAGTGAAATATGTGGACTTAAAGATATAAAAGGAATAGATACTAGCATAATAAAAGAAGAAAGTCTTTCGAATGTTGTAGACGAATATAATGTTTTTGCGCGTGTAACTCCAACAGGTAAAAAAATTATAATAAGTAGCCTTCAGAAAAAAGGTCATATAGTTGGAATGACAGGAGACGGAGTGAATGATGTATTGGCTCTTAAACAAAGTGATTGCAGTATTGCGCTAGGTAATGGAGCAGATTCTACTAGAAGTGTAAGCTCATTGATATTACTTGATGGGAACTTTGACTCCTTGCCAAAAGTAATTGATGAAGGAAGAAGAACAATAAATAACATAGAACGCTCTGCTTCACTTCTATTAATGAAAACAATATACACAATACTATTAATACTATTTAGTATAATATCAAAATCAGAATACTTCTTTGTTCCTATACAATTAACTTTAATAACAGGAGTAACTATAGGTATTCCATCATTTATACTAGCCTTAGAACCTAATCATGACTTAGTAACTGGTAACTTTTTAATAAAAATTTTAAATAAAAGCATTCCAGTCGCGCTCACTGTAGTAACAAACGTGATGATAGTAACATTATTTGGGCATTGTCTAAACTTTAGTAGTGAAGTCACAAGTACAATGTCTGTGATACTAACGACAATGACGGGATTTATCTTTTTAATTAAACTTTGTAAGCCATATAACTTTCTTAGGGTAACTCTAATAACTTTTCTAATATCTTTGTTCTTATTTGCTTGTTTCTTCTATAATGAACTATTTAATATATGTAAACTAACACTTGATCATTTAGTCGTACTTACAATGTTAACGCTTGCTTCTATATTTGTATATATAGTTTTAGAAGAACTAAGCAACTATCTTTTAGACAGTTATAATAAAAGAAATACTAAAAAAAGCAGAAAAACAAAAAAGTTTTAACATTTCAAAGTTAAAATTTGACAAAGAAGAAATACCATCAGTAGTACTCATTAATAATAAATACACTTAGAAATATATCTAATAATACACAAATGTTGATGATTTTTATTATTAATTTTGATACAATATATTTGGATAATATTGAAAAACTGAAAGTATTCATTTGTTTTGAGTCCGTATAACTTCAACTGGAATAGTAGCACTAGTAACAACGCGAACGTGTTCATTGTGCACGGTTCTAGTAATCCTGGCAACTTGAACAACACGAATGTCAACAATAGTAGTGGCGTCGTTCGTCCAGTAATTTCTCTTTGATAATTAGTGTATTCATAACGAGAGTTATAGTAGAATATGCTTTAGAGAAACAAATATTATTCAATGCTTATGCAAAATATTCAAACTTACTAAATTATCTGATTTTAGTACAATTATTGGAATAAATCATTTAATTTAGTTTTTGTTTAGGACAAATTTTACTACTTTTTTCATATTTTAGTTTACTTTACATATAATAGTGTGTTAAAATATATTCGGCTTTAAGAAATAAGCACTTTTGTGGATTTCTTTTACTAGTGCTTAACAATAGTTAGGTGTAAAGGTTTAGAAGCAAAAGGATGTAATAACGAAAGGAAGAGTGAAAAATATGGCAGTAGTGTCAAAAGGAAATTTATTAGAAGCTGGTGTTCATTTTGGACATCAAACTAAGAGATGGAATCCTAAAATGAAGGAATACATCTATACTTCAAGAGATGATATTTATATTATTGATTTGGAGAAAACTGTTGAAAAATTAGAGGAAGCATATGTAGTTTTGCGTGAAGCTTGTAAAGATGGTGGTAAAGCACTATTTGTAGGAACTAAGAAGCAAGCACAAGAGGCTAGTATAGAAGAAGCTACTAGATGTGGTGGTTACTATGTGACTGAACGTTGGCTTGGTGGAATTTTAACAAACTTCAAAACTATAAGAGAAAGAATCAATCGTATGACTCAAATAGAGAAAATGAAAGAAGAAGGAAAATTTGAGTTGTTACCTAAGAAAGAAGTAGCTAAACTACAAAAAGAATATGATAAATTAAATAAGATTTTATGTGGTATTAGAGAAATGACTAAATTACCACAAGCACTTATAATAACAGACCCTCGTATTGAAATTAATGCAATTAGAGAGGCAAGAAGACTTGGAATACCTGTATTTGGTATAGTAGATACAAATAGTGATCCAGACGATGTTGATTATGTTATACCTGGTAATGACGATGCAGTTCGTGCTGTTAAAATAGTTCTAGGTGTACTAGCAAATGCAGTATGTGAAGGAAATGGATTACCACTTGAAGATTACATTACTGAAGAAGAATTTGTTAAACCTAAGAAAAGTAAAGACGGCAAATCACGTGAAGAAGTTCAAGTAATTGAAAAAGAAGTAGTAAGTGCAGATGTTAAAGAAGAAAAAGTTGCTACACCTAGTGAACCAGAAGAAACAGAAGCATTAGAAGATATGAAGCTTGCAGACTTAAAAGCTTTAGCAAAAGATAAGGGTGTTAAAGGTTATTCTAGTATGAAGAAAGAAGAGTTAATAGAAGCTCTTAAATAAATTATAAAGGAGAATTTTTATGGATATAAAAGCAAGTGATGTAAAAGCATTACGTGACATGACTGGTGCAGGTATGCTTGATTGTAAGAAAGCATTAGCTGAGACTAATGGAGATATGGATAAAGCAGTAGATTACTTAAGAGAAAAAGGTATAAGTAAAGCTGCTAAAAAGGCAGATAGAATAGCAGCAGAAGGACTTGCAAATATTTATGTAAGTAATAATAAAGCTGTAATAATAGAAGTAAATGCTGAGACAGATTTTGTAGCGAAGAATGCAGATTTTGTTAAAATGGTTGATACTATTGGTAATGCAATATTAAATAGTGAAGTTTCTACTTTAGAAGAGGCATTAAATGTTAATGTAGATGGTGGAAGTATAAATGACTTAATTATTAGTACTACAGCAACTATAGGTGAAAAATTAAGTCTTAGAAGAATAGACGTTGTTACTAAGAACGATGAAGAAGTGTTTGGAACATACTTACATATGGGAGGGAAAATTGCTTCTTTAGTTGTAGTAAAAGGTAGTGACGAAGCAGTAGCTAAAGATGTAGCTATGCAAAGTGCTGCAATGCGACCAGAGTATGTTTGCCGTGAAGAAGTTCCAGCAGAAAAGACTGAACACGAAAGAGAGATACTTGTTGAACAGGCTAAAACAGAAGGTAAAAAGGAAGAATTTATTGATAAGATTATTGCAGGAAGACTTGATAAGTTTTATGCTGAAATATGTTTGATTGAACAGACTTTTGTAAAAGATTCAGATTTGACAGTTAAAGTATATCTTGATAAAAATAATTCTGGCGTAGTTAAAATGGTACGTTATGAAGTTGGTGAAGGTATAGAAAAGAGAAGTGAAAACTTTGCAGATGAGGTTATGAGTCAAATCAAATAAGTGTAAAATGAAAAAGAAAACTAAAGAGAAAATTTTAAAAGGGAGCCTGTGTGTACTTACAGGTTTCTTTTTAATTTCATTAGCTTATTATGAAAGAAAACTAGAGAGAAGCCCTATGATAATAGCTAATTTAGAAGAAAATAATAACAGAGTATATCAAGAAGTACAAAAAGAAGATTTATTAAACATTCTTAGAAATGAAACTGGTGTTGTTTTGTTTGTTAGCAGTATGCTTGATGCTAGTAAATTTATTGATATCTTATATGATTACAAAGATAAATATACAATCTATGTTTATAGTCTTAGAAATGATAAAATGGAACTATCTCTTAATGAAGAAAAGGCAATAGTTGTAAATAAAAAACAGAGTAAATTATATGATGAGTTAATAGATTATTTAGGCGCTTATGCTGATAATCAAGTTTTTGTTGATGAGGACGGGAGTATAATTAGAACTGATTATAAAGTTATTTATACACCTACAGTTTTATTTATAAAAGATGGTAAGCCTATGTATAGTTATTCTTTTATAAATGAAGATATTTCTAATGAAGAATTAATAGATATTTATAAGCAAGGCTTTGATGTACTTAAGAATGGGTATAATTCATAGAAATTATACTTTTTTTTCTATTGACTTCTGTTAATTAGTTTAATAAGATATATTCACTCGGAAGAAAAAGTGGCGATTCCGGCCTGTCTGTGAAACTATTAAAGTGAGTGATTCCGACTCTAACCGTGAAACTATAAAAGTAAAACTAGGGTTTATATTATTTTATACTCTAGTTTTTTAGTTCCAAGTAGAGAGGAGAAAAAGTATGGAAAATTTTAAATTAGTTAGAATCGATGAAGAATATTGTGATTATTTAAGAAAATTTGATTCAAAAATTCCATTTAATTCTAATGAAAAGATGTTGTAATTTTAAATTACTTGAATCTAAATGTGATGAGTATAATAAACAAATGATAAGTAATTAGCTTAATTATTTGTTTTTTTGTGTAAATTGTTTGTTATTTTTACATATAATTAATTAGTTTTCTTTTAAATATAGTAGTTTTATGTTATACTTGATATAGTTAGGAATAGTAAAAACGAAAAGAGGTGTACTTATGCTTGCACATTATCAAACAGATCCTGGAAAGGTACGTAGTCATAATGAAGATAGTGTAACTATAGTAAAAAATTTAAGCAATGATTATCTTTTAGTAGTAGCTGATGGTATGGGTGGTCATAGAGCTGGAGAAGTTGCTAGTTCGATGGCTGTTACTACAATTGGAACTAGATTTCAAAAAGTGAGTACTTTAGGAACTAAATTAGATGCTATTACATGGCTTAAAGAAATTATTGAAGAAGTTAATACAAATATTATAAAATATGCTGAGGAACATGTTGATTCAACAGGACTCGGAACTACCCTAGTATGTGCGATTCTTACTAGTGAATATTTAATATTTGCTAATATAGGAGATTCTAGTGGATTTGTATTTAAAGATGGAAAATTGTACAAAGTTACTAAAGACCATACTTTGGTTAACATATTAGTAGAAACTGGAGAGTTAAGACCAGAGGAAGCTATCAACCATCCACAGAAAAATGTTCTTATGAAAGCCTTGGGTGCAGCACCTAAGGTTGAGACAGATATATTTGTTGTAGAAGATCCAGTAGATGGCATATTCTTATGTAGTGATGGCCTTACTAATATGGTTACTAAAGAACAAATTGAGAAAGTACTTAATGATAATGAACTTGACATAGAAGAGAAGGTTGATAAACTTATAGTCAAGAGTAATTTAAGAGGGGGAAATGATAATATATCAATAGCGTGTTTGCTGTTGGAGGCAGGTGAAAATAGTGATAATAAAGGGTACTAAAATTAATGATAGATATGCTATTATTAGGACACTTGGTGAAGGTGGTATGGCTAATGTGTATCTAGCCTACGATACAATACTAGATAGAAATGTAGCTGTTAAAGTTTTAAGAGGCGACTTAGCTAATGATGATAAATTTGTCAGAAGATTCCAAAGGGAGGCTTTATCTGCAAGTAGTTTAAATCATCCTAATATAGTAGAAATGTATGATGTTGGTGAAGATGATGGTCAATATTATATAGTTATGGAATATGTTGAAGGTAAAACGTTGAAACAACTACTAAAAAAACGCGGAAGCCTTACTATTACAGAAGTAATTGATATTATGAGTCAAATAACTGATGGCATGGCTCATGCACATGATTCCTATATTATTCATAGAGATATTAAACCTCAGAATATTATGATTCTTGAAAATGGACTTATTAAAATAACTGATTTTGGTATTGCTATGGCTATGAATAGTACACAACTTACTCAAACTAATTCGGTAATGGGAAGTGTACATTATTTGCCACCAGAGCAAGCTAATGGTAAGGGTTCGACTTTAAGAAGCGATATATACTCTATGGGTATACTCATGTATGAACTTTTAACTGGAGGAGTACCTTATAAAGGAGATAATGCAGTTGAGATTGCACTTAAACATCTTAAAGAACCACTTCCTAGTATTAGAAAGAAATTACCAGAGTTACCTCAGTCTATAGAAAATATTATTCTTAGAAGTACTGCTAAAAATCCACAAAATAGATATAAAGATGCTAGGGAGATGCATCAAGATATAATTACTGCTATGGATGAGAGTCGTGCTAATGAAAGAAAATATAATTATGTTTATTCAGAAAGCGACATTGAAGAAACTAAGATGTTAGATAATGCTGTTAAAGAAGTTAAAGAGTCTGAAAAAATGCGAAAAGAAGATATTATTAGATTAGATAGAGAAGAATCTAAGAAACAAAATAAACTTTTGATTATACTAGCTAGCATATTTACAGGACTTGTAGTACTTGCAGCTGCTGTGGTGTTCTTGCTTCCTTATATTTCAAAAGATGAAACGAAGAAGATTCCAGATGTATCAAATTTGAGTGCAGTGGATGCTACTAACAAGTTGGTTGAAGAAGGATTTGAACCTACTTGTAGAGATAATGATAATCAAAAAATAGATTATAAGTATGAAGCTAGTGATGAGATAAAAGAAGGATATGCTATTAAAACTACTCCAGGTTCTGGAACTTTAGCAAAAGAAGGTAGAGAAGTGTGTATAGTTTTATCTAGTGGAGATGCTTCATTTGAAATGGAAGATTATAGTGGTAGAAATTATATTGAGGTTAAAACTCTTTTAGAAGAAAGATATAAAGTAAATGTTATTGTTGAAAAACAAAAGGTTTCTGAAGATGAGAACAAAGAAGAAAATTCTGTTATAGGAACTAAACCTGCAGTTGGTGAGACAGTTAAAAATGGTTCTACTATTACTTTATATATACCTGAAGTAGAAATTGTTTACCCAAATTTTGCTGATGGAAGCTATACAGTTAGCCAAGTAGAAGAATTTGCTAAAAAGTATAATTTGACTTTAACTATAAAAGAAGAAGAAAATGGAGTATTAACTCCAGGAACTATTATAAGTCAAAGTAGACCAGCAGGAAATCCAGTCCAAGAAGGTGTTCAATTTACTATTACAGTTGCAAAAGAACCAAAAATCATAGGTGGTCCAGAAGATGATCCTGGGGATGAAGTTCCTACTGAGCCAGACACACCAGGAAATAATACAAATGGAGATGAAGATGAAAACTAACGGAAAAATAATGAGTATTAATAAAGACTTATACACTGTTATGGAGAGCGACAGTGTTTTTCCGTGTTCTGTAAGAGGTAAACTTAGAAATTTTAAACTTACTGTTGGAGATAACGTAGTTTTTGACACAGAATCTTTAACAATAGAAGAAGTAATGCCACGAAAGAACACCTTGATAAGGCCATTAATATCTAATATAGATAAACTTTTTATAGTTGTAAGTACAAATATTCCTAAATTTAGTACATATTTACTTGATAAATTCTTGGTTCTTAGTGAGATTAATAATATAGAACCTGTAATTATCGTAACTAAATTAGACATTTGTGAAAAAGATGAAAAAAGAGAAGTAAAACAGGCTATAAAATATTATAAAAAATTGGGATATAAGGTTTATACTAATAATCAAATACGTAAGATAAAAAGAGAAATGAAAGGATGTGTTGTTTCACTTGCTGGTCAAACTGGAGCTGGAAAGAGTACTTTACTTAACCGAGTGAACAAAAATCTTAATTTAAAGATAGGAGAAGTAAGCGAACATCTAGGCAGAGGTAAACATACTACTAGATTAGTCGAACTAATACAATTTGGAGATAGTTTAGTTGCAGATACTCCAGGATTTAGTTCTTTAGAATTAGATGAGAGTTTAGAACGTATTTCTAGTGGCTTTATAGAATTTGGCTTTAATTGTAAGTATTCTAGTTGTACTCATGTAAAGAATGATGGTTGTTCTGTTATAGAGAGAGTTAATAATGGACGTATTTTAAAGAGTAGATATGAGAGTTATCTTAAATTAATTGGAAGATAATTCTTTTATTTTAGTTTTATTTGATGTATAATTTTTACATTAAGTAAACAATAAGAGGAAGTGAGATAAATATGTTAGTAAGTGGTTCAATTTTGTGTGATAAACCAATGTCTGCGGTAAAATGTTATGACAAATCAAGTATTGACTATATACATTTAGATATAATGGATGGAAAGTTTGTAGAAAATAAGAGTTTTACTATTTCAGAAATTGAGAAATTTTCTAAGTTTACAAGTAAGAAGTTTGATGTTCATTTGATGGTAAATAATCCATTAAAATATATAGATAGCTTAAGTATGTTAAATGTAAGTTATATTACATTTCATTTGGAAGCAGTTAAGGATGTAATGTCAGTTATAAATCGTATTAAAGATAATGGTATAAAAGTAGGTATTAGTATTAAACCTGGTACAAACGTAAGTGAAGTGTTTCCACTGCTTCCATATTTGGATATGGTTCTTATTATGAGTGTAGAACCTGGTAAGAGTGGTCAATCTTTTATGAGTAGTGTTTTGTATAAGATTGATGTTTTGAGAAAAGAGATTGCAGAGAAAGGTTATAAAACTCTTATTAGTATAGATGGAGGTATTAATGAAGATTCAGCTTCTAAAGTGGTAGGGGTGGATGTAGTTGTTAGTGCTTCTTATTTACTTAGTGGTAATATTGAGGATAAACTTAAATTTTTAAGGAATTTATAGAGTAAAGACTAGAAAATGAGTTCTAGTTTTTTGTATTTATATAATAGTAAAATTACACTAAAATAAAAAACAAAAAAAAGTTTGATAATTATGCGCTCACTATATTATACTTTATTTATTGTAAAGGAGGAATGATCTATTTTAAGCAAAAATTAGAAAGAGTTAACGTTAGGAGTGAAGATAAAGCGAAAAAACACATTATGAAGTGGGAAAAAAGCTAGAAATACTATTAAAAGAGCTGTTGAAACAATGTCTAAAGATTTACCAACACTAGAAAAGTCTTTGAAAGAATTAGAAAAAGAAAGAGTTTTCAGAAAAAGATTGAAGTGAAATAGATATAAAAAAACTAGAAAATGAGTGAATTCTAGGTGCAGCAAGCGAAGTCGTGTATGCTAGTGGCGCTATTCGCAAAACCAATAAAAAAGCATATTATTATTTAGTTAAAGATGGCGTTAGTAACATAACAAAAGGTTATGGTTTTTGGACTATGACTCCAGGTGATTTTAGAAACTCTAGCGCGTCTGTCTTTTATGTAGATGGAATAGGAAAAGGTGGTTCTTTGGTTGCATATCCAGGTGGTTTAGACCAAAATAATTTTGGAGTTTCTTCAGCATATTTATTTGTTAGACCAGTTATTTCTTTGAAGAAAGAAGTGTTAGTTAATTCAGGAGATGGTTCAGGAAATAATCCTTATGAAGTTGCTTTTCCTTAAGATTTTATTTTAGGAAAATGAAAATGATACTAGACTTAATACTATAAAAATGATATTATGAATATAAATAAAAAAGAGGTGAAATTATAAAAAAAATATTAATTATAGTTGGTATAATAGGTTTATTCTTTATATCGTCTAAAGTATATGCATGTATATGCGATTATCATTATGAAAAACAAAATCAGGCCAATAACATAGTTGAAGAAAATGATGAAAATATACTAAATGATACATACCGTTACAATTGTGGAGTTCCTGACTGTCCTTATAAAGGGTATCATATACATGAAACAAACCACAATTATCATCATACAACATATAAAAATAATCATGGACAACATCGTTCATGCCATCACAATAGATAAACAAACCTAAATAAACTGAAAAACAACAGTTTAAAAGGCTTGTTTTTACTTACAAATAAGGAGAAGTAAATGAAAAAAATTAAAATAATTATATTTAGTATTGCAATAATGCTAGCATCAATAATAGAGTTGAATGCTGCGACCTTTAGTATGTCATCATCAACAAAACAAATATCACCTAATGGAACATTTAGTATAAGTGTTGGAGGAGACTGTATAGGAAGAGTTAATCTATCAGTAACAAACGGAACCTTATCCACTAGCAGTGTATGGGTAGAACAAGGATACGCAACCGTAACTGTAACTGCTGGTTCAAGCGGTCAAGTAACAATAACTGCAACCCCTGAGACAGGTTTTTCAGATTCTGATGCTAACATATATAATCCTGGATCAAGAAGTGTCACAGTAAAAATCGGAACATCATCTAATACAAGTACAAACAATCCATCTAGACCAAGTACTAACACTCCAACTGTACAAAAATCAAACGACAACAACCTATCATCAATCACGATAGATAAAGGAGAAATAACTCCAAGTTTTAATTCCTCAGTGCAAGAATATACTATAAACTTAGGTCCAAACGAAAATGCTATAAAAATCTTAGCAACAACAGCGCACAACAAAGCCAAAGTTGATGGAATTGGTGAAAAAGCATTAAACCCAGGAAACAATATAATAGAACTTACAGTAACCGCAGAAAATGGAAATCAAAAAAAATATACAATAAAAGTTTACGTTGATGAAAGTCCCCAAACATTCATAGAATACCAAAAAAAACAAATTGGAATAATTAGAAACTATGAAGGAGTAACAATTCCAGAAAACTTCATAAAATCAGAACACACAATAGAAGGAAAACAAATAATAATATTTAACAACGAAAAACTAGACATAATATATGGAATAGACGAGCAAAAAGAAAAGAATTTCTATCTATTTGATAAAGAACAAAACAAAATACTAAACAAACTAATTCCGATTACAATAAACAACAAGACAATATACGTGACAGACGAAACCACAAAAATTAAAAATGCCAAATTAGAAAAAATAACTATAAATGAAATAGAAGTAAATTGTTATAAATTTGAAAAACAAAATTATTGCTTACTAAACACAATAAATAATGAAGGAAAAAACATAAAATATTTATATGAAAGTAGCGAAAACAGCATACAAATATATCCAGAATTTCTTGGAACAAACACAAAAACAGGAACGATAGAAAACATAATGATATATGCTCTAAGCGCTTTCAGCATAATATTAATAAGTATAATAGTCTACTTATTAATAAAATTAAAAAAAGGTGAGCAGCATGAAAAAACTAAATAAAATACTAATACTATTACTATGCATGCTAATAACATCAACAAACATAATAAGTAACGAAACAAAAGTTATCAATACAAGATCAAACGAAGAATTATTATCAACAGTCAATAAAAAAACGCTTAAAAACATAGTGATATTTATAGAATTTAACGACAGTGATACTTTAGTAACAAATCATTTAGATGACGAACAAAGTGTAAAAAATGCAGAAGTCATATTTAACAATGAAGAATTATTTGAAATGGAAACCAAATATGGCAAAATAAAAGTTCCATCATTTAAAAAATATTATGAAAGAGAAAGTTACGGAGACTTATCAATAACATCAGAAATATTTCCAAAAGAAAACGATAAAGTAGTATCATATAAAGACTCACATCCTATAGGCTATTATTTAAAACACAACGATAAAAACGCAATAGGATATACAACTAAAGAAGAATCACTAAAAAGAGAGACAGAACTAATAAATAATGCAACCAATTACATAGCTAGTATGGTAGGAGCATATGGAATAACAAGTGAAGAACTAGACACAAACAATGATAACAAAATAGATGCAATAACATATATAGTAGAAGTGCCAACAAGTTTGCCATCTTCAATCGCTTGGAATGACTTACTATGGTCTCATAAATTAGATAATGATGGAGTAACTGCAACAATCTTAGGAAAAAGGGCATCATCATATACATTGATAAAAGCAGAAGATTATACACAAACAGCGGGATTATTTTCATTAAATACTGGAACATATGGAACAATAATACATGAATTTGGACACACATTAGGTTTTATGGACTTATATAGATATGACTCATCGACTTCTAGACCAGTAGGATTTTATGACATAATGGGACAAACAATCGGATCAAATCCACAAAGTTTCTTAACGTACTACACTAGTGAATACATCAATAGCGCGGCATGGCATGCTCCATTACCAGTAATAACACAAAGTACAAACAATATAACTGTATACAAACCAAATTACGTAGATAGAACAGAACAACGAGCAATCAAAATCCAAAGAAACACAACAGACAAAGAATTCTTTGTAGTGGAATACCATGACAAACTAAACACATATGAGTCACACTCAGCAGATGAAAGTGGAATAATAATATATAGAGTAAATGAAAGCAATAAGTATCTAGGCGCAACAGACGGAAGCAACCAAGGAAAAAACGATCACGTATTTATATTTAGACCTAATGAAACAGGCTTAGGAGAAGGTTTAGGAGACTTGAGACAGGCCACTCTAAACATGAAAAGGCCTACATTTGGAAGTGATATAACCAATGATAAAACATTCAACAATAAATCAATATACTATACAGACGGTTCAAATTCAGGGATAAAAATAGAAGTAACTAGCCAAACCGACAGTTCCATAACATTTAATGTAACATTTCCAAAAACTGAAGGAGAAGGAACAAAAGAAAAACCTTACATAATAAATGATGTAAATGAATTCCTTTACCACATGAGTTTAGACACAAAAAATAAATACTACAAAATAGTATCAGATTTAGACTTTAAAGACATAAAAGACTATCCAAAAATTGACTTTGACGGTAATTTAGATGGAAATAATAAAACAATAAAAAATGTAACAACAAATGGTTCAGGAATATTTAACAATATTAATATAAATAATTATCAAAGTCAAACCACAATAGAAAACTTAAACTTTGAAAACCTTAACATATATTCGAAAACAGGTAACTATTTAGGTGGACTTTCAACATCAGCAACAAATGTAATAATAAAAAATATAAGATTAAAAAGTGGAACAGTAAATAACGCTGGAACTTTAATGAACGACATAGCTTCAACTGGTGGATTCATAGGAAACGTAGACAATACAACAATAATAGAAGATTGCTACACTAATCTAGATGTAACTGCTCCAAAAAATGTCGGTGGATTTATAGGAATCAACATGAATGCAAAAATAAAAAACAGTTTTAGTAATGGTAAAGTAACAGGAAAACAAAACACAGGAAGTTTTATAGGATTACAAGCAATAACCGACAACACATATAACACACCCAACAATGTATACTACAATAAAAATAAAACAAAAAACTTACCAACAGTAGGTGGATATGTTAAATCATTTCACAACATAAATGCATTAAATGAAAATTCTTTAGACAAAGGAATAAGAAGTATAGAAACAAAAGAAGAAATAACAATAAACAAAAACTCTCTAATAGAATTTGTAGTGTCAATAAATCCTAATGCGATACTTAGTTATAATGTAGCAATAGAAGATTCATCACTAGCAACATACGAAAACAATAAAATAGTTGGGCTAACACCTGGAACTACACAAATCTATACAAACATAAAAGTAGGAACAAACGTTATGCAAATAACAACAAAACTAACTATAAAAGACATAGAAGGAGCACTAACAGAAAAAGAAGTTTTAGAATTGTTATCATTAACCAAAAAAGAAAACTATTTAATAGGATTTAATTTAGGAATGGAAGTACAAACATTCAAAAATAAAATACTATCTACTCCTACAGTAACGCTAAAAAGTTTAATAAATGAAAAAGGAATAGAAATAAAAGATGGAATAATATCTACAGGAATGAAACTTTGTTTAAAAATAAATAACCAAGACTACAATTACACAATCGTTATAAAAGGTGATGTAAATGGAGATGGAAAGATATATGCAACTGATTATGTAAAAGTAAAAAATCATATAATGGGAAAAAGTTACATAACAGGAGCATACCTAGAAGCAGCAGACATAAATAATGATGGAAAAATATATGCTACAGACTATGTTTTAATAAAAAATCACATAATGGGAAAAAAGCCAATAGAGCAAAAAATAAAATAAAGGAATGCAATGAAAGAAAAATATAGACAAAATTCATACAACAGATGTTTTGAAAGTGTTATAAATTGCACTTTCTTTTTGTTGTTAGTTAATGTATAATTATTCTTGGATAGTGAGGAGAATGATTTATGAAATGTGAAAAGTGTGGTACTCCATTTAAGAATGGAGAAAAGTTTTGTTCTAAATGTGGAGGAGTTTTGGAAGTTAAGGAAGAATCTAAAATAAAAGAGAATTTTGGAGATGTTTTTATTAGTGTTTTTAAATTTATTTTACAAGTTTTAATAAAACCTATTGATGCGATTAAAGAAAACAAAGATAATATGTCTAATCCTATATTTGCTTCGATTTTGTCTGTTTTTGTATCTTTAGTTATGGTAATATCTAATTTTATTGTAAATATTTTTGATGTTATTGTTGTTAAGGAATATACTTTTGGAAAAGGTTATGAGACTTCTTGGCAATTATCTAGAATAGGTAATTTGAATTTCTTAGAGTTAATTTTTAAAAATTTCTTTATATATGCTCTTATAATAATAGTAATAGCGGGAGTTTTCTATTTATCAAGTCTAGTTATAAAGAAAGAGATAAACTTCTTTAAATCATTGACTATATCTGCTTCTAGTATAATTCCATTTGTGCTTACAACATTTATATTAACACCTATTTTGACTATAATTTGGTCACATTTTGTAGTTGTTAGTCTACTTGGAATAGTATACTCAATAGCACTTTTACTAGGGTTATATAACGAAGAATTAAAACTTCAAGGTAATTTAAAAACTTATTATTACTCAGTAAATGTTGGAATATTGACAATTATTCTATACATTTCTTTAGTATCATTATTTGAAACGGCTCTTATGGCATTATAAAGAATAAAAGTTTAGGAGGGGTATAATGTGAGATGTCCTTATTGTAATAGCGAGTTAAGTAATGATTATTGTCCAAAGTGTGGTAAGAAAGTATATGCTCCAGGAAACCCTACACTAGAGACAGTAACTATTAAGAAAAAGAAAAGTGCAGTTGGTTCATTTATTATAATGATTTTGCTTTTAGGAATATTTGCAAGTGTTCTCTTTTATACTATGGATACTTTGAATAAAGAAGTAACAGGTGAAAAAAATATATATGAAAATAAAGAAATGGTAAGCGTTCTTAGTGAATATGGTGTTCCTAAATATTTGAGTGGTAATATAACTAAAGAGAAAGTTAATGGAGTTTCATCAGTTTATACTGTTCTAGCTAGTTTAAGTAATTTGTATAATTTTGAAAATCCTAAGAATGAATTTAATATATCCAGTTTTAAAAGCGAAGGTATTACTCACTATAGAATGGAACAACTATATAATGGTATAAAAGTTTATGGACATGAATTAGTTATGAGTGTTAATGAATATGGAGAGGTTCTTAGCATTACAGGAGACTATGTTCCAATTAAGAAATTATCTAATTATTCTACATTAAAAGAAAATGAAATATCTGATATAGTAAAGGAACATGCTAAAGAAAATACCACTATTTTAAGTAGAGAAAGAATAATAATACTTGATGGTAATGATGGATTGGTTGCTTATTTAGTCTATGCTTATAATGACAGTTGCATTTTTGAATATGTTGTTAATGCTAGTAGTGGAGAAATCATAAATGTTGATAGTGACATAGTTTATAATATAAATTATAAATATAGTGGTAGTGGCTTAAAAACAAACGAATCTATTAATCTAGAAGAATATCAAGATGTACTTCTAGATAAAGTTAGATATAAGTTTATAGATAATTCTAGAAACATAGAAATAATAGATGGAAGTAAATTAAACACTCTTTATTCTAATAACAGTCAACCAATAATTGGAGATATGCAAAGTGGTGAGATTTCAATTAATAATGATGAAAAACTAACTACTTCTTCTGTAAATGCTATGAATGTTTTATCTCAAGTTTATGATTATTATTATAATTCTTTAGGTAGAAAGTCTTATGATGGTAATGGAAGTAAAATTTCTTTATTTGTTCATGCTAACAGCAATAGCGATACAGTAGAGGCTCATTATAATAGACTTACTAATCAAATATTTTTAGGTTTATATAATGAAGAAAGTCTTAGTGATATTAAAAGCTTAGTTGCTCATGAATTTACTCATGCAGTTATTAGTAATTCTTCTAAGTTAGGAGAAAATTTAGATAACATCTATAATAATGTTAGTGAGAATCAAAGTGGGGCATTAAATGAAGCATATAGTGATATTTTAGGACTTATTATAGAAAGTAAAAGTTTTGTTCTTGGACAAGATTCTGTGATAGAGAATTATATTGGAAGGGATTTGTCTAATCCTAGTAAATATGATAAACCGTCAAAAGTTAATGGAGATAATTATTATCCTAGTTTAAATGGCAAATCAGTATTAAAGTATTTAGAAGATAATAATATGGAAAGTTTGTATGAATTTGATAATGGTGGAGTTCATATTAATAGTACCGTTGTAGGACATGCTGCTTATTTAGGTTTTAAAAATAACGCTTATGATAGTCGTGAGGAAATGGCTAGAGTTTGGTATAATTCACTTTTAATGCTAACACCTACATCTGATTATGAAGATTGTGCTTTGGCGGTCATAAAAACAGCAGAGAATTTAGGACTTAATGAGAAAAGTATAGAGATTATTAAAAATGCATTTATAGAAACAAATGTGTTAAGTGGTGGTACTCATAAATTAAGCGGTACAGTAATGTATGATGGAGAAGTTTTATCTAATGTTAAAATAAGTGTTACACTTGTTAATGAAACTGATACTAAATTTGTTAAAGGTAGTAATAAAGAAGGTGTTTTTGAGTTTACTGACCTAAAAGAAGGTACTTATGATTTAATATTTAGTAGAGATGGTTATGAAGATGTTACCAAAAGAGTTATATTAAATAAAGATTATGATATGACTGTAGAATTGGTAAAAAAGTAGTTTGGTTTTTGGGGAGTTTTTAAGAGAAGAAAAGTTAAAGATTTAATATGTAGTAATAGATTTGTATTATTAGTGAATTGTTAGCTAAAGATGTGAGTGAATATAGTGGTAAAGATAAAGTTCTTGCTGAATATTTATTAAAATAGTTATACTAAAATGAGTAATACTAACATATATATTTGATAGGTGAAGATATGAAAAGATACTTTGAATATATAGGACTTTTAGTAATTACTTGTTTTAGTTTTTATTATACTGAGAAAGTTACAAAAATTATGAATAGTAAAGATCCAATTATGGTTAATATTGAAGAGTATAAAGAAGTTTCTTACGTGCCTTGTAGAGAAGGATATAAAACTACTGGTGGTGTTGTTTTGGGGGTTAATGGTAAAATAGTAGATACTACTAAAAGTTATTCTAATATGCAAGGTTATGGATATCAAGAAGATTTAATGGTATTTGAAGAAGTAGAATGCAATGTAAATTTAGATAATTCTAAAGATAGTTATATCATTAAAGCCAATGAAGCTACAGGTAGTGTTAGTTTATTTGTTAATGTTATAGATGGAACTTATCTTAAAGATATTGTTAGTATTAGCAAATATAAAGGTGTTAAAATTAATTTTATTGTTACTGGTAGTGTACTTGAGACTTATAAAGATTATATGAAAGAAATTTATAATGATGGGTTCGATATTGTTTATGGTGGAGTAGAAGAGAATGACTTTAAGAAATATTTAAGTGTTATGAAAGAGTTTCAAGCGAGTGAGAGAAGATTTTGTGTTAATCTTGGTATAAAAGATAATCTTGATATGTGTATGAAATCTAAGATTAATACTATTAAACCAGAGTTTATTTACTCTTTTGATATGTTTCTTAACACTAAGAAGACTTTAAGTAAAGGGAATTTTTATGTATATAAAGAAAATGATAAGATTAAGGAAGAATTAAGTCCAATTATTAATTATATTACTGGAAAACAAATAAAAATTGTTAGTATTTCTGAGTTGCTTAACTAATAGTACAAAATAAATAACAAATTTAGTCAAATGTGTTGACTTTTTTTGTGTTTAGGGGTATAATCAAAAGCAAATATTCAATGAAGGGGGAATTTATATGAATATTAGTTTTATAGATTATAATAAAAAAGTAGAAAATTTAGAAAAGAAGAGAGCTAAATATAAGCAAAAGATAGAAGATATACTTAATTCTTATGAAGAGAGACCATCAAATCTAGATGAATTAGAAGAAAGAGATAAGGCTTTATATGAAAAGTACATTGAAGTTATTCGTAAGTATGAAAAAAGCAAGACAGTTGCTCAAGAAAAAGCTAGAGCAATGGCAGAGGCTGGAAAATTTCCATTATCTAGATCTAAAAAGATAGCACTTGGTTTAGCTGCTGCACTTATTGTTGGTGGTGGAGGATATGCTTATCTTAATTCTAATCAACTTAATCTTGGACAATCTAATGATAAGAATGATACTCCTGCAAATAATACAGATTCTTTAGGTCAACCTCAAAATGACACTATGATTTCAAATAATAATCAAAATCCTAATATTGATGAACCTAGCTTAGATGATTCAACTTCTAGTGAAGTTGAATATGTGGATGGTCAAACTCCTAGTGTAAGTGACAATAATGAAACTACTAATGGAGAAACAAATGATGAACCACAGTTACCAAATAGTTATAATGAGCCAACTGAAAAGGTAGAATCATTATACGAGACAGTACTTACCGACATAAATGATGAAGAACAAGTTTATGCTAGAGCTAAATACATAAAAGAAAATTATTATGATGTTTATTTACCACAACAATATGTAACTATTGAAGAAGTAGAAGAACAAATAAGACAAGTTGGTGCTGGTATTTGTAAAAGTGTAAGTGTAAATGATGCTACTTTTGCTATTAATACTATAAATAACTTAATGTTTAGAGAAATGGGAGATGCAGTTGATAGACTTAACAATGTAGAGTCTAGAGGTGAAACTCCAGGAACGTTAGATTTAGGGTTGTTTTGTGTAGATGGTACTAAAGGACAAATGCTTTTACACCAATTATCTGAACTTAGAACTGCTATGATACAAGGCGCTGGTAGAACTGATATAAGTGATTTACAAGTAGAATATGCAGAGTTGTTCTTAAGCTCTCTATTATTACAAGGTTACTCTTCAACCGATATAAATTCACTTGAGACAGGTGGTATGAAGTATCTTGCAAGTATTGCTTTTCAAAATGCTGCTCCTTTGTGTGGAGAAGCAAAAAAATTAATGATTTATGATCCAATAAGATGCGTGAAACGTTCATTTTATGATATTACTAATGAGTTTAATTATACTCTTTGTACAGTTAATATGATAGATGAAAATGGTGAGTTAACTGAAGATGTAGAAGATTTAAATATAATGGGAAGTTTTCTTGTAGAAATGGTATCAAATAATTATACTAAGAAAGCTATGTTTGATGAAAACTTTGGTAGAACTTTAAAATAATTAGTGAGGGGGAATAGAAATGTATAGTAGTGAAAAAAATCCGGGCTTCAAATGGGACGAAAGAGAACCAAGAGAGCCTAGAGAAAGAAAAAATAGAAGTTTTGACTGGAAAGATGTAATAATTAAAGCAGTATTTTTAGTAATATTCTTGCTGTTGTTATTATGGTTATTTCCAAAAGTACCTAATATGAAGCCTTTTTACAGTAACGTATTTAGGGAAAATATTAAGTATATGCAAGAGGCAGCTGAGAGTTATTACACAGACGAAAGATTACCTAAAAATATAGGTGATACTGCTGAAATTACACTTCAAGAAATGATAAATAAGAATTTAATATTACCTTTCGTTGATGAAAATGGTGAAGAATGTGATACTTTAAATTCTTATGTACAAGTTAGAAAAAATAAAAATGATTTTACTTTGAAAGTGAATTTAGTTTGTCCTAGTGAAAAGAATTTTGTTGAAAAGACTTTAGGATGTTATACTTATTGTGAAAAGGACGAATGTTTTAATGAACCTGAGAAACAATTATCACTTGAATATCAATTTAAACAAGAAGTAACAGGAGAAAATACTGTTTATAGTTGTCCAAATGGAGGAGTATTAAGTAATGGTAAATGTTATGTTTATACTACTAATAGTTATAAAGCAACTGAGACTACTATTAAAGGAACTGAATATTGTCCAAATGGAGGAGAACTTAAAGATGGTATTTGTTATGTGACTGATATAGATTATTACAATCCTTCTATAAGTAAGGGAGAGTATTATTGTCCAAATGGAGGAACTTTAAATAATGGTAAATGTTACAAGAATGGAACTAGTACTTATGCTGCTACTCAAGCTGCACCAACATATAGTTGTCCAAATGGAGGAGTATTAAGAGATGGTGTATGTTATGTTAATAGAGAAAGTTCTTATGTTGCTTCTTTAAGTAGAGGAGAGTATTATTGTCCAAATGGAGGAACTTTAAACGGTTCAAGATGTTATATATCTAGAACTGAAACTGTATCTGCTACAGTAAGTTATACTTGTCCAAGTGGTTATAGTAAGAGTGGTTCAATATGTGTTAAACCAGGTTCAACTACAAGTGTTCCTGCTTCAATAATTAATTATACTTGTCCAGATGGTAGATATGTTTCTACTTCGACTTGTACTATAACTACTACTACTTCTGGAAGTAGTTATGCAGCTGCTAAAAAGGCGGTAAGTAAGACAATTACTAATACTAACTCTAATATGGGAAGTGGTTATAAGTTAGTAAGGACAGAAGCAAAATATTCTTGCAGCAATCATATTCAATGTCCTAATCCAGTATACTATTATACTTGGAGCTATTCTGTTTATGAATATAGTTGTCCAAATGGAGGGACTTTGAACAGTAGTACTAAGATGTGTGTTAAGTCTGGAACTACAACTACTAAGACTGTAAGTGCTACACCTAACTATTATTGTTCTAATTTTGCTAAATTAGAAGGTGATAAATGTGTTACAACAACTCCTAGTCAAACAACTGCTGCTACAGCTACTTATACTTGTCCAAGCGGATATAGAAAGAGTGGTTCAACTTGCGTAGGTACTGTTACAACATCTTATAGTGCTTCACAAAGTAGTGGAAGTTATTATTGTCCAAATGGTGGAACTTTAAGAGGTTCAAGATGTTATTATGATGATTCTTATACTTATAGACCAACTTCTACTCCTGGTAAGTATAGTTGTCCAAATGGTGGAACTTTGAGTGGATCAACTTGTGTGGTTAATGAAACTCAAGTATATGATGCTTCACAAAGTACAGGAACACAATATTGTCCAAATGGAGGAAACTTAAGTGGTGGTAAGTGTGTAGTTAATAATAGTTATAATTACGCTTCTTCTAAAACTGATGGTAAAACAGTTTATACTTGTCCAAATGGAGGAGAACTTAAAGATAAAAAGTGTTATACAAATACTGAATCAAGTTCTTATGATGCAACAGCTACTGTTAATAAAGTAACTTCATATAGATATAAGTGGAGTGAAAGTAAAACATTAGATGGATGGTATGCAACAGGTGTTACAAGAACTGTAGAAAAATAAATATATTAAGACTATCATAAGCTAATATTATGATAGTTTTTTTTGACATTAAGTATATTTTCATGTTATCCTTTTATTAGGAGGATAGGTTGTGAGAAAAGTTGGTAGATATATTTTAGTAGAAGAGTTAAATTTAGAAAAAAGACACTTATTTAGCTATAAAGAAAGAGTAGAAGATTTATATAAAAAAATAAATGAATACAATAATAAAAAAGACAATCCCTATTTTATTGGAGATTTAACCTTTAACTGGAAAACTAGAACTTTATATTATAGAAGATATAGAAAGATTACTAAACCATCTTCATTAAATATATTAGATGATGTTACTACTAAACTAGAAAATGAAGCTAGTTTAAAAAAGAAATTTAAAATAGAAAATGATAATAGATTATTTGTAGCATATAGAGTAAATAGAAAAATAAAACTTCTTAATATATTTTATAAAAAAGATGTGAAATACTTGAATGAGTATTATTTAGAATCTAAGTTTATAGAATACTCTAAAGACATTAAGTTTTTGAAAATAATTATTAATAATAATCTTATTTCTTCTTTTAAATTTTCCTTGAATGAATACGAAGCACTTTTTTATCATGTTAACAATGGTTTTTTGATGAATTCAAAGCCAGTTATAGATTTAGTACAAGCATTTATTAGACCAAATGGTGTCAAGAGTTATATTAACTTTAGATTTCTTTCTAGTCTTATTAGAGAGTACGAATCAACTTTGAATGCTGTTGAAGAAGAAAAACCTATATTTTATTCTGATGAAATTGATGACCAGATTATGATAAATGGTTATGAAGTTGGTATTCTAAGTCATTTTAATGAAGATTTAAAGATGGGTGAAATAAAAAAAGATAAAGTAATTAAAAAATTAATTAGATGAGCTATAAAGTGACAAAATACTTGTCTTTTTTTTTATATAATTAAAAAGGGTGAGTATATGAAAGTATATGTAGACCTAATTATTTTCATTAATTTTGCATTTGATTTTTTATTGCTTCTATCAGTTTCTATAATTCTAAAAAGGCATGCCACACTTAAAAGGATAACTTTGGGCGCTTTGTTAGGCGGATTAACTTTGACAGTTTTATTCATTCCATTTACAACTTTAACTTTATTTCTTATGAAAGTAGTACTTAGTATTCTAATAGTAGTAGTGACTTTTGGAGTTAAAGACTTTAAGTATGTTATATTAAACTTATTTTATTTCTATATTACAAGTATTATTTTGGGTGGATTTATGTATTATTTAAATGTAGAGTTTAGTTATAAGAATATAGGTATGATATTTTATCATAAGGGAGTAAATATTAATTACTTATTTATATTGATAATTTCTCCTGTTATTTTGTATTTTTACACTAAAGAAATGAATAAGTTTAAAATGAGAAACTCTTTAAGCTATAAAGTAGATGTATATTTGAAAGATAAAAAGGTAGTAAGATTAAATGGATTTATGGATACAGGGAATACTTTAGTCGAGCCTTATAATCATAAGAAAGTTATTGTTGTAAATTCTAAAGAAATTGAAAAGTGTTTAGTGCCAGGAAATTTTATGTTAGTACCTTATGAAAGTGTCAACTCTACAGGATTTCTGAAATGTATTAAACCAGATAAACTTTATATTGACGGGATTGGAATTAGAACTGATGTAGTAATAGGACTTACAAATGCAAAATTAAAAAAGAATGGTGTGAATTGTATTTTAAATTATTTACTTATGGAGGAATGATATGAAGATACTTGAATTATTAAAAAAATTATTTAAAGATGATAGCAAATGCTTTTATTTAGGCAGTACAGATTTGTTACCACCTCCTTTGGGAAAAGAACTTGAAGAGGAACTTGTTTTAAAGAGTCAAGATGGGGACATGAATGCCAGAAATAAACTAATAGAACATAATTTAAGGTTAGTTGTATATTTGGCTAAAAAATATGATAATACCATGTATGACTTAGAAGATTTAGTTTCTATTGGTACAATCGGGTTAATCAAAGGAGTTAAGACTTATAAGTTAGATAAAAACATTAAGCTTGCTACTTATGCTTCGAGATGTATTGATAATGAAATTCTTATGTTTCTTAGAAAGAATAAGAGAAGGAAAGTTGAGGTTTCTTTTGAAGATTCTATAAACTTTGATGGAGACGGAAATGAGCTTCATTTGGAGGATGTTCTTGGAACTGATGGCGATATAGTGGAAAAAGAGTATGAAGATGTAGTAGATAAAGAACTTCTTGGTAGTGTAATCGATAAATTACCACCTAGAGATAGAGAAATTTTGACTTTAAGATATGGACTTAATAATTCAGAAGAGTATACACAAAAAGAAGTTGCAGATATGCTTGGTATAAGTCAATCTTATATTTCTAGAATAGAAAAGAAAGCAATAAAGAAATTAAAGAGCTTAATGAAAGTTTAAAAAAAACTGTGAGAAAATAATAAAGTTTTCTTACAGTTTTATTCATTCATAATACTTTTAGGATAAGGCTTTCTTTCATCTGTTCTATATAAAATGTAGTCTATACTAGTGTTGTAAAATTCTGCCAGCGTAATTAATTGATTTAATAACAGGCTACGAATCCCTCTTTCATATAGAGAATATTGTCTTTGGTCAATTCCCAAAATATTGGCAATTTCTTTTTGTTTTAAATCTTTATCTTCACGTAAGTCTTTTAACTTTGTTTCAACACTTAAATTTTTGTACTGAGGTTTTGCCTTTTTTTCCATTCGTTAACTCCTCCTAGATACATTTTAACTTAATAAAAAAATTAGATATTGATTTTACCATCATATAATAGTAAAATGTAAGGCGTAGGATGTGAAAGCGAGAAAAAAGAAGAAAGCAAACAAGTAGTAGAAACAAATGGAATGCTAAGTTATACAATAGATGGAGAAGTAGCAAAAGAAAAACCTACAAAAGAAGATGGCTATAAAACTCTATGCTTAGAAATACTTAAATTAAATTGTAACGACGACTTAGGTATAAAATATGTATTACTTGGAATCTATGCTTATCAAGAAGATGAAGAAGAATTTTTAAAAATAAAAGAAACAATTCATGACTCAGTAGAAACACTTTTACCATTTTTGATTTTATTTTATAAATTAGATAAAATGAACAAATTTCGAGAAGTATTGTTAAAATTAAATATTATTTCAAAAGAATTTATACCATTTTTAAAAAGTTATTTAGCAAATTGTAAAGACGAAGAACTTATAGAAGATAATTTTTCTGATTATCTTTTTAACTATGAATAACATCCAACACTTGGTATAGTTTTTTATATTGGAAATATAAATAAATAGATAAAAATATTAAAAATCAATAGTAATAGTTATACAAATACTAATTTCTATTGATTTTTAATTGCTTTATTGACAACTTTAACAAAATGTGGTAAAATAAAGTACATAAATGAGAGGTGTATGTAATATGGGATTAAATTCTCAAAAAATGAATTTAGATTACATTAGAACTTTTGTTGTTTTAGCCCAATCAAAAAATATGACAGAAGCTAGTATAAAATTGGGTGTTACTCCAAGTTATGTTTCTAGACATATTTCTAAATTAGAAGAAGAACTCAAAACAAAATTAATAATGTCTATCAATAAATTCAAAGATATGCAATTAACTGATTCTGGAAAGTTCTTTTTTGAAAGATATGAAAAGATATACAATGATATTTTACTAACCGAAAAAGATTTTTTACAAACTCAAAAAATTGATAATTGTAAGATTTCAATTGGAATATGTTCTGATTTGGAAAAAATTATATTAAAACCAGCACTAATAAAATTTATAAATGAATATCCAAATATATCTTTTAAGATTATAAATGGTTCTAAAGAAGAATTACAAAAAAAATTGATTCAATATTCTGTTGATTTTATTTTAGATAAAAATATTTTAAGTGATACATCTAAAATGTTAAATATAAAATCTAAAAAATTAGGACAGATTAAATACTATTTAATTTTTAATAAACATTTTTATAAAAACATTTTTAATATTGAAGAATTACCTTTTATTGTAAACATAAATAATAGTCAAGAGCAAACATTATTTAATGAATATTTTAGTTCGAAAAATATTAAGTTAAAAATTAAATATGAAGTAGATTCTCTTGATAGTATAATCTCTTATGTGAAATCTGGATTAGGCGTTTCAATAGTATTAGATAATGTTATAGATAAAGATTTAGAAACTATATGTTTAGATAAACTTGATACGTCAGTATATATTTCATATATTGTTGAAAAATTAACTCCTGCTACAAAAGAATTTTTAAAAATATTAATAGAGCAAAAAGAAAATTTTTAATATGAGGTGAGAGCAAATGAATAGAAATAAAGTTTTATTTATATTAGTGATTATTGTTTTAGTTTCTTTAATTATATTAGTTTATCATAACAATTCTAAAATTGATATATATGATATGAAACCTAGTTGGGAACTTTACGAAAGAAATTTAGAAAATGTTAAAGAAAATATGAATGAAATAACAGAAAGTAATAGTGAATTTAACTGGTGGAAATTAAAAAAGAATTTTTTGGATGATGAAATTTATCAACAAACTTTGAATAGAATTGTGTCAGATATAAGAAAATGTTATATAAATTATACTGATACAAGTTTAACAAATAATAAAATACTTTTATATAAAAATTCTAAAAAGATAACTAAAAGTGAGTTACAAATTTTAAATAAATTAAATAATAGTTGTTTATCTTCAGTCATTAAAAATTATTCTAATAATGAAATAAGTAATAACAAAGAAAAACGTGAAAAAACTATTTTATTTTTAAATTCAATTGATACACTTCTAAAAAAACAAAATACAGGTAGTAATTTAACATATAGTGAATTGGCTTTTAATAGATTAAACGAATCTCTTGCATTATATGAAATTAGCAATTGGATAAAAATGGAATATTATCAAGTCGATTAGTTAAGGCATTGGTAGTGTGAAGTTGGTGTATTTATGAATCAGAAAAAACTAGGAAAAATCATAGCAGAAAAAAGAAAAGAGAAGAATATGACCCAAGAAGAATTGGGTGAAAAAATAGGAGTAGTAGGAAGTTCTGTATCAAAATGGGAAAGAGGACTATGACCTTACAAATGACACAAAATAGAAAAATACAGGATTTACTTTATTTTAAAGGTAAAATTAACGAATGTAATATAACTATAAAACACGAAGAAAAAGCAAAAATTGATTATAATTTAAGTGTTATGGTATCAATAAACATATAAAATAAAAAATGTCCTCTAATTTATACGATACTTAATAAAACTAGAATAAAGTAAAAACTTATAAAAAATCGGTTATGAAATTAACAAAGGTATGTGAAAAATCATATCTTTTTTATTTTGTGTAAAGAAAGTGAGGAATGATATATGAATTTAAACTACGGAATATTTAGAAGTCAACCAATAATGACTATAAACGATTTGGCACAAATCGGATCGCATAACAAACGTGAGAAAAAAGCCTATAAAAGTAACCCTAATATCTAATTAGAATTAACCAAAAATAATGTAGAATTAGTACCCTTAAGAGAGAAATATGTTAGGGGTTTTAAAATGCTTGTAAAAGATTATGAAAAAGAACACAACGAAAGAATGAAAACGGAACGAGATGATAGGAAACGAACCTTTAACGAAATGTTAAATAAATCAAAAAGTGTTGTTGCAGATGAGCTTATGTTTACAGCCACTCATAAATTTTTTAATAATATGAATAACGAAGAAATAATGAGATGGGCAGATACTTGTATGGACTTTGTTTATAATGATTTAGGTTATAAAAAAGAACAAGTTTTACAAGCCACAATACATTTAGATGAACTAACACCACATATTCATTGTGTAGTTGTACCACTTGTTAAAAAGTTAGATAAAAGAACTAATACTGAAAGATTTACTATTTCAAAAAAACAATATATTAAAGACAATATTCACTTATCAGAATTACAAGATGTTTATAATTTAAGATTAAGGGAGGCAGGATTTGAACTAGAACGAGGTATCAAAAATAGTGATATAAAACACATTAAAATTAAAGAATTTAAGAAAACCACTAGATATTATGAAAATAAAGTAACCACTATCAATAAAAATCTTGATAATGCTATGAACGATTTTGAAGAAAAAATGAAAACAACCAAAAGTACCATTATTGATAAAGAATATATAAAGATAAGAAAAGACACTTTTGATAGTATGAATAATGTTATAAAAGAAACAAAAAAAGCAATAGAATTTCAACCTAAAATGGAACAATTATTTAATGAAGTTAATACCTACACTACAAGTCATCAAACGCTAGAAAAAGAAAATAGAAATCTCCAAAGAGAAGTAAAAGCACTTACTACTAGAAATCAAAACTTAACCAAAGAGAATAATAATCTTAAATCCTATTTAAAAACCATTTTAGAGGCTATTAAACACTTTTTTAGGGAATTACTACAAAGTGGTAATGATAAGACTAAAGAAGTCACTACAAGCGAAATAAAGGACTATTATGATAATAAAGATTTTGATTCTAATGATGTTTACGATATTTCAAAAGGAACACCCAAAGAAGATGAATTATTTGATTATGCAGAAATTCCTAGTTATTTAAAAACTAGCAAGAAGTCTTATAAAGAGAAAGACAAAGATGATTATGAAATCGGCTTATAATTTTTAATATAGAAAAAATGTAAAATGAATTGTAAAATTTACAAATATAGTTTATAATAAAACCTATATTTTTTGAGATACTTTTTAAGTATCATATTTCTGGGGGAATGAAAATGAAAAATGATAATGCTTATGGGTTTGCATTTAATGATGTCTCTGAAGAAGATATAATTAAAGGTGCAATACAAAGTGGAGTTGCAGTATTTTTACATGGTCGCTCTAGTGAAGGTAAAAGTGCAAGAGTAAAACAAGCTGATCCTGATTGTGAGATAGTTTATCTTCGTAATGCAACACCTGAAAGTTTAAATGGTAAAAGTGTTTATAATCAAAGTACAGGTGAAATGATAGATGTTAAGCCTACTTGGTTATTAAAATTAGAAGCAAAATGTGAAAGTGAACCTGATAAAATTCATGTAGTGTTCTTTGATGAACTTACAAATGCTCTTCACGCAATTCAGGGTATGGCTTTTAATATTATTTTTGATAGAGAAGTTAATGGTAAATGGAGCTTACCAAATAATGCAAGAATTGCAGCAGCTGGTAATGATTTAAGTGATTCAGTTGTCGCTAATACATTAGCAGAGCCTTTATTCAATAGATTCGCTCATGTTTATATTGAAACGACTTTAGATTCTTGGCTAGAATGGGCAAAAACCCCCAAAAGATCATACCAAAGACTTGATTATGTAGAAGAAACTGAACAAGAATTACCGATACATCCTGCAATATATGCTTTTATCTCGCTGAAAGCTCATTCAGGAGTTAATGTACTTAGAACTAAATATGATGGCATCAAACCTAATGCAGATCCAAGAAAATGGGAAATGGCATCAAAAATGCTATATGCAACAAGAAATCCTGAAATGATTCGTTCTTTAGTTGGAGAAGGAATTACAAAAGATTTTGTTAATTTCTGTAAAATTAGAATTGTAAGTATAGAAGATGTTATAAATGGTAATTATTCCTCAAGTGCTTATGAAGGAGATATTGATAAAAAGTATGCTACTGCTTTAGCTTTATCACAAGTAGATGATGCTAATGTAACCATTGTTAGAGATTTTGTTAAAAAAATGGGATTAGAAATATTACAATTATTTGATGACTTTTGGTCTAAAGGAAATCCAGAACGTGTAAAACAATTAGAAGATATACGTTCTATGGGATTGACATGGAGAACTAAATAATGAAAAAAATTGATTTAGAATCTTTAAAAAATTTGCTTCTTTTAAATGAATGTCCCATTTTAATAGAAGAAGCTCCAAGTGAATTGTTTAATAATGCTGTTATTTTAAGTAATGACTGTGATATTTCTTTGTTAAATGGTCATTATGAAGAAACAAATTTTGTAGCACCAGATTGGTATAACATCTTATTAGAAAAATGCAAACATGAACATTCAATGCTTATTATTAATGGAATAAACAATTCTTCTAAAGATGAGCAATTAAAATTTGTTGAAATTCTTAAATATAGAAAAATAAGTACATTTGAATTACCTAAAAATTGTTCTATCATTGTTACTGCTTATGATATGGAAAACAAACCTTTAGCAGAAGAAATATATAGTTTAGTGGCTTTAGTGTGAGGTGTAGTCTATGAATATAAATATAGATTCTATAAAAAGAAACTTAATAGACAGATATCCATTTTTCGGAAGTATAATAGATAGCCTAGATTATGCAGAAACTAAAAATTGTGTTAGTTATAATGGAAGTCCAACTGCAGGAACAAATGGAAATACAATTTATTACCATCCAAGTTTCATTGAAAACCTTACTGAAAGCCAGCAGACTTTTGTGTTTGCTCATGAGGTTTGTCATGTTGCATTTAATCATTTAAATAGAGGTAAAGATAAAGACCAAGAAGTATGGAATTATGCAACAGATGCAGTTATTAATGCCTTTTTAAAGAAAGATGGACTAGAGATGGTTGAAGGTGTTGTAGATATACCATGGGCGATTAAGTTTGATGCAGAAGAAATGTATAATAAATTATTAAAAAAGAAACAACGTAAAGAACAAAAAAATAAGAATCAAAATAGACAATCTAATTCTAGTTTCACAGATGCTGGACATGATACGCATAGTTTATGGAATGAACAAAATATCGATAAAGGTAAAGATGAAGTGATTAAAGAAGTTCAAAAACAACTCTCTGAAATAGGAGAAAAAGAAGTATTAAAAAAGAAAAATAGTACAGAGTTGAAAAAAGTCTTGCAAAAAATTAAAAAAGCATTAGAAGATATGAAAAAAAATAATCTACCAGATGAAAAAGAAAATAAAATTGCCATAGGAACTAGTGGTAAAGGTATTGGAATTGATACTTTAGAACAAAGTGTAAATTTTGAAGATGTTGGAACATCTTATCCATTAATCAACTGGCCTTTGATTTTAAAAAGACCAACTGAAATAGTTGAATTAGATTGGTCTTACCAAAATGCTTGTATAGAAGATGGTGTTGTTTCTCCTAACTTAGAAGAAAGTTCTTATTTACTACATTATGAAACAGAAATTGTACTTGATACAAGTGGTTCTATTGATGATGAACTTTTAAGAAGTTTTTTAAGAGAATGTAAAAATATTTTGAATTTTTCAAAAATTAAAGTCGGATGTTTTGACACAAAGTTTTACGGTTTTACAGAAATAAAAGGTATGAAAGATATAGATGAATTTACATTTGTTGGTAGAGGTGGAACTGATTTTGATGTTGCTGTCAATGCCTTTTCGCGAAATGCAGATAATAAAATAATTTTTACAGATGGAGAAGCCTATATGCCAAATAATCCTATTGATGCAATATGGGTTGTATTTGGAGATAGAAAAATAAATCCAAAAGGTGGTAAGGTAATTTATATTGATAGGAAAAAATTAATTACTCTAAGTCAAGAATATAATGGATTAACACTAACAAAAGTTAAAGAAAGAAGGTAGCAAATGAAAAAGACAAGTATAATTGTAAAAGAAAAAAGTATGTATGATATTGATATTTTAATAGGTAATACTGCTTATATTAAATCAGTTACAGGAAAAACAGGATTACTTAACATTAAAACTAATGCAATAATTGGAGATATGGACTACTATCATACAATATATGATACTAATGGAAAATTTTATATTCAAACACTTGAAATAGAAAAAGGAACACGAGAGAATAATTGGCACTCTAAAAAAAATATTAGAATCTATGATGCTCTTAATGAGAAAATGATTGCAGATGGTTTTGAAATTGTTGAATCATATAGAGATTATTTTGAAGTGGCATCACTTAGATCTTCAATTGATGGAAAAATTCATTTGTTTGATAAATATGCTTGTAGAAAACCTACTAATATTTTTGATATGGCATTAGATGATGTTAAAATGCTTTATAAGGCTTATAATGATACATATTTTGTAGTGACTATGAATGGAAAAAAAGGACTTTACCATAACAATTGTTATAATGAAATTCCAAGTTTAATAACACAAATCGAATTTGATGAAATTGAAAAATTGCCAAATATCATTGTTTATACCAAAAATAATGAAAAATATTTTGTATGTGATGGTAAAGATGGGAAAACTAGTGCAAAATTCGAAAGTATTACTGTTGATGAGCAAAATAAAAATATAGTTTATTGTAAAAAAGAAAATAAAACACATATCTATAATACTGAATCACAGGAATTACTATTAATATCGGAAACTGATGAAGTAAAATATTTATCAAAATATGGTGATTCTTATAATGATCATCATGGAGAATTTATTTTTCTTATAAAGCAAAACGAAAAGTTAGGATTAGTAAGTTCAAAAATAAATAATGAAATTAAAAAGTCTAATAACGGTGAAGCTATTGTAACAGAATTATTAACTCCAGATTATGATGAAATAGAACAACACTATAATCGCTTTTATTTAAAGCAAAATGATAAAATGGGATTATTTATAGGTGATTCTAATCACAATCAATTGATTGAACCAATCTATGATAATATTGATTATTTAGGAGAAGATTATTTTGCGTTATATATTGGTGAATATTGTGATATAGGAAGAATGACTCCATATACACCATTCACAACCTCTGTTACTAACTGTCAAATTGAAAAAAATATAAGATTTGGTTTAATATATAAAAAAGATGGAAAGTATGGATTAATATTAACCGATAGAGATAATAAGAATACTATTATTCCTAACAATTTTGAAAGTATATCATGTGTATTAGAATATTATTTTATATTAGAGAAAGATTCAAAAAAAGGATTTATGCATCATGGAAAAATGGTAATTCCTATGGATTATGATGAAATACAAATTGGTGGAAGTTATGGAAAATACAGTAGTATGAAAGATGCAAAGGTTTTATATTTTTCTTTGAAAAAAGGGAACAAATTTGAACTTGCCAAAATGCATAATTATCAATATGTTACAACTAATGTTGAATTTGTGAGCAATCATACTTTTGATTCAATAGATTTCTTTAGAGATATTATGGTATTTAAAGATCAAAATTATACATACATTTATGATTATGAAGAAAAGTTAGTAAAGACATTTCCAGCACAAACATCAGTAATCCCATTTGCAAAGCCATGTAGCAAATGGGATGAGGAACACAACCATAGAGATTACTTCTATGCAATAGATGGTGTATACTTTTATTATAAAGATGGTAAGTTTGAAAAAGTGTTAGTTGAAGAAAATGATTGTTATGTAACAACTTATGAAATTGGTAACGAAACATTTGAATTAAGAACATTTAACAAAACTGAGCATGATGCATTTTGTCAGACAATTGAAAGTAAAGAAGATAGTGAGGCTGAAAAAACATTAATAGAAATTGCTAAAAACGGAAATAATAAATATCCTACTTTAGTATTGAAAAGAGTTAATAATAATCAGTAATAATTTATTGAAAAAAGCGAAAATTCAAAAGAAGTTACACAACTAATGAATTTTCGCAAATAACCTACTTTAAGACAAGTAGATAACACACTACGATATTGGCAGAGCCAATAACGATGTGTGCAAAGGGTGATCCCTTTTGAAACCCCATTTAAGCAACATATTACAAACTAACGTAAGTAATATTGTTGCCTTTTTATTTCACTTGCGTTTCATAAAAAGAAAAAGACTATCGCCACTTTCATTTGCTAAAGCAAACGGAAACGTGCCACGTCTTTTTAATGAAAAATAACCTAATTGCTAAAGTCTATCGACTAAAGCAAAAAGGTTATTTTTTTCTTTTGTTATCACAAAAGTATTGAATAATAAAATTACTTTTCCCACTTTCATTTTTACTAACGTAAAAACAAAACGTGTTCGTAATTTTATTTTTCTTCATCTATAAATGTCCCTGTAATAGTATCTAATTTTGTTGTAGGTTTTATTTCAGTTTTAGGAAATACCCCTCTATCAAATTTAGGGTATTTTGATTTATCTAGTTTTTCGAGGTTAGGTCTAATCATGGGGATTAGTTCTTTTAATCTATCTAGTATTTCATCATTTGATATAGTTTTATTTTCTATTTTGGCTAGTTCTAGTTTATCAATTAAATCAGCAATTCCACCTTTAATAGCAAAATCAGTTTTTCTTCTTGTTTCTAATTCTTCTAAAACAGCAAAATAAAATTGTTCATAGGATTTGATTTGTTCTTGATAATCAGTAGTAGATCTTTTGCTTGATAAATCTTTTCCCCAATTTATGTCGACATCATCATACCCAGCAAGTTTCATAAGTTTAACTAAACTAAGTCCAAGAGTTTCAGCAATTCCTTTTAAATATAAAACATTTGGTTTTAATCTTTTACCAGCCTCTATTCTTGATACCTCAGCACAATCCATATTTGATTTACGAGCAAGTTCTCTTTGTGATATTCCTAGTTTATCTCTTGCTTCACTTATCGTTTTTCCAAGTTCAGTAGTGTTTTTCTTTAACATATAAATGCACCTCGTTTTCATTTCTTGAATTAAGTATAGCATATATTGTTGTAAAAATCAACGAATTTGTAATTACTATGTTGACAAACTCAATTTATAGTGTTACACTAATTGCAGTTTTGATGTAAAACTCATCAAACAGAAAGGAGGAATGCTTATAAGGAAGTTTCAAATACCAGAGAGTATTTGGAAAGATAAAAGAATTCCAAAAGAAACGAAATATATTTACTCTTATATTTATAGTAAAGGGTTCGATAGAATTATCACAGATATAAATATAGGCGAGATACAACAAACCATTAAAATAAAAAATAAGGGTTTGAAAAAAAGTCTTGAGATATTAGAACAATTAAAATATCTAGTATATCAAGAATATGGTACAGGAATGTACACCATAACACTTAACTAAAAAGTTTATAGGAACGTAGTTGAGTAAGGTACAGTGAGATTAAAGGCTTATGATAGTACCTATTCTAGTAATAGAATGAACTAAAATAATCTTAGGGGCGAAGATTTAAAAAAAATGCCCCTAGGATAACTCTGTCTAATTTTAGAGAGTGGCTTGTAGATAATACAAGTTTTTTTCGTTGTGTGAATAAATTTGAAAGGAGGAAATCTATGCAAGAATTAACAAACGAAGATATTTTAAAAAACAAAGTTGATACTATTCCACAATATTACATACTAGATTATTTAAAACAAAATCTTAATATCAATAAATTTAAAATCTATTTAGTAGATCGAAACAATATCAAAGTTGTAGATAATAATAATGATAGTCTTTATTTTAGTTGTGAAGATGATACAAGAGAAATTACTTATCAAGATGAAATTAAAGAATATACAAAAGAAATAGAATTATAAAAAAAGTATTGAAATGGAGGAAATGAGATTATTTATGAAAAAATATTATTATTAAAAATAAAACGAAAGGGGAAATTTTATTGAACGAAATTAAAGAACTAACACAAATTGAAATTGAAAATATATTAGATGAAACAATTAACTTATCAATAATAAGTAAGTTATTAAATTTAAAATTGATTACAGAAAAACAATATTACGTACTGAAAGAAAAAATAAAGAATTTTTATTAAAAGGCTACAGATATAAAAGAAATTAAGGTATAATGAATGCAGAGGACATTTATTTAATGTCTAACATTAAAAGAAAGAGAGGTAAAATGGCGACTGTTGAGGTTATTAAAAGTAATAATCTCATAACCGAAGAAATCAATACTGAAAATAAACTAAAGAAAGTATGTGCATATTGTAGAGTTTCAACAGATAGTGAGGAACAATTAACAAGTTACTCATCACAAATAAAACATTATTCAGCACAGATAAAAGCAAATCCTAATTGGGAGTTTGTAGGAATATATGCTGATGAGGGTATAAGTGGAACACAAGTTAAAAAACGTACTGAATTTCAAAGAATGATAAATGATGCTTTAAATGGTAAGATAGATATTATCATAGCAAAATCAATATCAAGATTTGCAAGAAATACTATTGATACATTAAAGTATGTAAGAGATTTAAGAGAGCATAAAGTTGATGTGTATTTTGAAAAGGAAAACATTCACACATTAGAACTTGAAAGCGAAATGTTTTTAACACTCTTTAGTGCATTTGCTCAAGCTGAAAGTGAATCAACTTCTCAAAACGTTAAAATGGGAATAAGAGCAATGATGAAACGTGGAGAATTTGTTGGTAAAGCAGAATGCTATGGCTATAAATGGAATAAGGAAACAAAGACACTAGAAGTTTACGAAGAACAAGCAAGTGTTGTTAGAATGATATTTAATTGGTATGCTGATGGAGTTGGAACACGAACGATTGCTAATAGACTTAATGAAAAAGGTTATAAAACTTATACAGGTAAGAATTTTACAGGGCAAGGTGTAAGAGAAATGATTTCTAATGAAAAATATGTTGGAGATTTATTGTGTCAAAAGTATTACACGATAAGTCCTCTAACACATAAGAAAACAAGAAATTATGGCGAACGTGAAAAATATTATGTCAAAGATCATCATACACCTATCATTACAAGAGATGTTTGGGACAAAGTACAAGAAACACTAACAAAAAGAAGTAAGAAGATAATCCCTGATGGTAAAAGTCATGCAAGTAAATTCACAAGTCAATATGCTTTTAGTTCTAAAATTGAATGTGGACTATGTGGAACAAATTATGCTCGTAGAGTTAGTGGCAAGTATAAAGATGGAAGTCAAAAAGTTTATTGGGCTTGTTATCATAAAGTAGTTAAAAAAAGTAATTGTGAACACTCTATAACCTTTAGGGAAGACATTTTAAAAGATTTATTCGTACAAATATATAACTCTATTGTAGAGAAAAAGCATAAGACCAAAGATAAGTTATTAAATGCAATACGTGAAACTTTAGAAAGTGATGATAGCAAGAATAAAATTGATAAACTTTATAAAGAACTAGAATCACAGCAAAAAAGATTATCTAATTTAATTGATATGAAACTAGATGACTATGAGAATAAAAATGCTTATACTGAAAAGGAAAAAGAAATAAATAGTAAGATTAAAAGTCTAAATGATGAAATCTATCAATTAGAGTTAGCAAATAACAATAACAAAGAAATTTCTAAAAGACTTAAAGAAATAGAAGAAGTTGTGTTTGAAAGTGAAAAATCTTTAAAAGAATTTGATGAGGTAGCATTTGAAAATTTAGTAGAAAAAATCAAAATAGGCGAAAAAGATGAGAACGGAAATGACAACCCTAATGTGATTCGATTTATTTTAAAAATTGGTGGAGATTATAAAGCCATAATCTACACAAACAATAATAGTATTGATGATGTGTCATTTGAACAAGGAAACAGGAATAACTGCTCCAGATATAACCTTATTGAAATTTATAGCTAAAGAGTTAGATATCACAGTTGAAGAATTATTAGATGGAAAAGTTGAAAATAAAGCAAGAAAAATTAATGTTAAAATTTTTATTAGTATATTATGCATCTTATCTATTTTAATTTTGATGTTTACATTTCTAGTTAATGAAAAAAAAGAAAGTGTTTATATTATCTATAGTAAAGATAAAAGTTTTAGTTTTAGAGGACATATTATGATAGGCAAAGAGAATAGTATATTATCTTTAAATGATTTTAAACTTTTAGATTTGGAGTTAGATAAAAAAGTAAATTATTTTAAATTAGAATTAAAAAATTCCGAAAATATAATAGCAGAATATTATTGTGATAATTTTGGGAATGAAAGTGAATTATATTTATCTAAAATATTAGATGATGTTTATCTTGAACTTATAGATACATATAAAAATGAAACAGTTATAATAGATAAAGAACTTATAAATTCTTTATCATTATATTTAGAATATTTAGAAATTGATGGAACTTTGAATAAATCTAATTTGCTTATAGAAATTGGAAAGCAAAATTAAGGGACTGTTGTAAAATTAGTAAAATAACTGATTTTCGATAGTTCTTATTTTAATTTTCTTGTTAAATAAAGGGATTGAATTATTAAAAAAAATAGGTTTTAATTAAAATTATTTGATTTAGCAGCAACTGATTTTTATAATTGGCGTAAAACGCCAGTAATTGGAAATTTAAGAAATTAACTTTTTTATAATTAAGAGTTATTATAGAGTCATGATTAAAAAGAAAGGAGGTAACAAAATGCAAAGAAAATTATTGATACTTTTGGTATTTAGTGTTTTTCTATTTATTTTTGTTAAAACTTTGCATGCTGAAGAAATTGATGATGATAATTTTGTTCTTGTATCTCAAGTAGATAAATATTATAAAACAGTTACTTATTATGATAGAGAAAATACAAAAACATATAACTTTAATTATTATAATAAAGCACAAAGTTCAAAAACTTATGAAATAACTAAAGAAGAATATGAAAATCAAAATGTGTTGGAACCTATGACTACTACTTCAATAGAAACGACTTATAAAAAATTGACTTCTCGTATTTTGCAAAATTCAAATTTATTTAAGTATGAGGCAATACTAAATTGGAAAAATTTTCCTAAAAAAAGAAGTTATGATATTATTGGAATAGGTTTTAATAATAATGTAGCAGTTTTATCTAGTCCGGCATATTATACTGAATATTGTCTAACAAATGGAATATGTCAAAAAATGACTTCCCATTCACCCAAGACTTTTAGTAATGGAGTTGGTACTACATTTTTACTCCCTACAGGGGATTTAACATCATTATCAACTACGTTTTCTGTAATTATAACTAAAAACGATTCAAATACTATTACTAATCAAATAGCAACAGCGGATTATTCTCATGCAACTAAAAGTATAAGTTTAAATAATGCAAAAAATTATGATGTCACAAGTAACGGAATTGTTTTGAATGGAATTGCTAGTTATTATGATGAGATTCAACCAGCAATAGCAAGATGGTATGGAAATTGGTAATAATTATATTAGAAACCATAAAAATATTATATTAAGAGATAGTGTGAAAAGTTTTATGAAAAACTAAGCACTAAGTGAAAATGGTATTAATATGAAAATATTGATATAGAAAAGTAGTCAAAAATGACTGAAAATGATCTTTGAAAATTAGAATTAATAAAAAATGGACGTGCAAAAA
>CAJUGE010000019.1 GCA_910586295.1 uncultured Bacilli bacterium
CTTTTGAACCAACTCTTTTTGACGGAGACATTTTCATTTGCAAACAACGTATAATTATATTATATCTCATATATTATAATACGACATTTTTATTTGCAAACTAATTTTAAAAATAGGACATTTTCATTTGCAAGTCACAGAGTTTTGTATATTTTGTACAATTTTGTACCAATTAATGTCTATGACCTTTTCCTGGTCTTCTATTTTTTGTGCCATTTCTTTTTACTAGGTTCTTAGTTATAACTTCTGTATTAATATTCTCTTCAACATTAGCATTTTCAAATTCATCTATTTGTTCTTGATATATAGCATATTGTCTTCTTGCATTGTCGCTTAAAGCCTCTTTATACTCTTCATAGATGATACATATAGCATCTTCTGCTCGTTTTACTCTTTCAGGAGCACTTAAACCATTATTTGCTTCAATATAAGTAAGTGCTGCATTTGCCATTTTTCCTAATATCTTGATGTCATCTGAACATGTAGCAGAATTCTCAAATTGAGTACATCCAGCGTGTGTCAACTCAAAATATGCTAACCATTCTTGATTTCTAGAGAACCAAGATGTTAGTGACTTACTAAAAACTACTATTCCTTCCACTTTTGGATTAAAATTACTATTTAATATCATATATTATTCCCCCTTCTGTAATTTCGTATTTAATTATACACTTTTTTTTCTGGATGTCAATGTTTTTGATAATTATTTTAAATCAAGTATGGAAAGTGCAGAAAATCACATCATAAATTACGGTCTTAGAGAAGTTAAGGGAACAATGTATATTCCAGTTTCTGAGTCTTTGGCTATTATGTCATATATTCCTACGATGATGTACACGAATTTTGTTTTTTTATTCATAGAATTATGGAATTTCAACAAATTTTTCTTGGCTTCTTCTACTTTATTAAAACCTAGTTTTATTTCTATAGCAGCATAGTCTCCACCAGAGAATTCAAGTATTCCGTCTACTTCTAATCCAGTTACATTATCTCTAAAATGATATAGACTTCCATCTAAGTAGTCCATATAAATTCTTAAATCTTCTATTAATTTCTCACTTGTAAGATTTAAGCACGCACATGCGAGAGATGTGTTGATTAAATGTCTTTTAGGAAATTTGCCTAGTATTTCTTTTGAACGATAATTTTCACTATATGCTGGCTAATTTTCTATTAAGTGTAGTCGTTCCAAGAAATCCATGTAGTCTTCTAGTGTATTTCTGCTTTGTATTGATTTTTCTACTTTTTCAATTATATCATCTAATATTGTTTTTGTACTCACAGTAGTAGACTCATTTCTTGACAAACTTTTTAGTAATATAGACAATTTGTTTTTATCATACTTTTTCTCTTCAGAAGCAGCATCGTTATCTAAAATCGAATTAATATAACTTTTTGGCATAGCACTTATTAATGGAGTTTCTCTGTTTAAAGGTCAGCCACCTCTTACTATTAATTTAGCTATTTCTTCTAATGTAGGCTTTTCTTCTAATATAACATTTTTCTGCTTACCATTAAACATATAACTTAATGAAGATTTTCCATTTGAAATTTTACTTTCATAAAGACTCATAGTATACATTTTTATAGCACTAATTCTTCCAGCACCTGAATGAAATATTTTATCTTTTTCTTTAAGATATTTTGTCGATCAAGTTAAATATATTTACTTTTATTAGAAGTTGCATCACAAATTCTTCTTACCACATCCAAAATTTTGGGTACTAAATTCCATTCATCAATAAGTATTGGCGGTTATTTATCAAGTGCATAATCCGTGTCTAACTCTGTCTTCTCTCTAATCTCTTTGTTATCTAGAGAAATTATTGTTTTGACTTGATGAAGACCAACCCAAGTTTTTTCGCACCACTTTTGTCCTTCAATGTTTACAACACCAAGAATTGTTAAATAATCTTGAATTTTTTATCTACTAATCTATCTATATACTTTTCCTTTTTATCCATTTCGTTTCACCTATATATAAATATATGTTAGTTTATTAATAAATTCAACAACAATTGGTATTTTTTTAATCATTTTGCTGACACTTTTTAAGCATTTTATTGATACTTTTTTAACAATTATACTAAATAAACTACAAAACCTTAGATATTTCTATCCCAGAATTTTGTAGTTTTAAAGTATGTTAGTTTATCTTAGATTAGACTTTACTCTCCATAATAAAGACAATTCTTCGTATTCTTATCTTTATTTGGCACACAACAATACCAAACTTCTTTATCTCCATCCATTAGTTCTTCACCTTTTGTCGCTTCATAATTTCCCATATCTTTACATATACTTTGTACTATACGTTTTTTTAGTCCAAATGCCATATAAATAGCAATTCCAAATAATATTATTACTCCTAAAATTTTTAAACCTTTCATTTTCTTCATCCTCTCTTATATTTATAGTATAGCAAACCAAAAACAAAAAAGCAAAAAAAATAGAATTTTTTATATTATTTTATATCTTTCTACTCAGTTCATACACATCTGTTAAGTCTAAAACTTCATGCATGTAAGGTATATATGGCAATTTTTTATCATCCATTAGTTTTTTTAATTCAATTATTGTGCTTCTTAAATTTTTAAGAGTATTAGACAACTCACATTTTTTATCATACTCGTATAATGGGAGTTCAAATAAATCTAAAGCAAAAAATGTTCTTAAAAAATATAGTAATCTAGTTAATCTATCAGTGTTTTGATTATGTTCATATTTTTTTATGCCCAAATCCGAATAAAAATTTGCAAGTAATTTTGATGTCACTTTAAATTCACAATCTATAGAACTTATTTGCACACTATCAAAATCAATACATAATGTTTTTTCTATCATACCAAATGGATGAAATATCACGATTATATTATCATAGCTTGCATCACCCAGTATAATTCCTTCATGTCTATCATGTATTCTTTTTAATGCTAAAGATGATGAATGCACTGCCATATAATATTTTCTAAGTTCATTAACATTTGTTATTAAAGATAATTCAAACATATTAATTGCATCTTTATAATAATGCATTGTATATCCATCAATTATATTTTTATTATAATCAAAGCCTAATTCTAAAGGTAGAACTGCATCTTCAAAATTTTTCATTTCGCTTAGAAATTCTATTTTTCTTTCTTTATCTTTAAGATATTTTATATCATTATCTTTAAATTTTTTATAACAAATGTCATCTTTTATATATAACTGAGCTTCGCTTCCTTTTAAGTCTGATTTTTTAAATCCTATGGTTTTCAAATTTGCAGAATTAATTTTTTTCATCTTAGCACCTTACATTGCCCATCTTATACATTTTATTTTATCTAAGACTTGTTGTATATGAAAGTCAATTCTTGCATTCTCAAAAATAAAATATTCAAACATGTCTTATTCCTCCTAATTTTAATTTTTTTATTTCTTCAAAATCTAAAATCTCATACAAATATGGAATATTAGGTAAATATGCTTTCGGATTTTGAAGTAATGTTATTAATTCTCTCATATTTCGTAAACTTGTCATTTCTTCACTTTTCTTATCAAATTCATATTTATTTAATTCGTATATAGGATTGTTTTCCTCAAACATATATTCCGTCAAATATAATAACTGTGCTAGCCTATCTGTATTTTGACTTATACGAAGATTTTTTGTTCTTGGCTTATAAAATCTTTGTAAAATTCCTGAATATCTATCATATTTAAATCCATCTAAACTAGCATTATCTAAATCTATAAATATTGAACTCGTATATAAATTATCTGTGCTTTCTCTTAACATGACATTATCACAATTTACATCTGCTAAGATGATACGTTCACTTCTAGAGTGTATGTCTTGCAATTTTTTTGATGAATCTATGATTCCTAAAAGAAAATCATATATCCCTCTTTTTACATAAATATCTTTAAGTGTAAACCCTTGAATTTTTTCTGCACTATAACCTCTAAATACATTATTATTGTCCTTTACATTATCTATTGGAATTACTCCGCTATCAAAGTATTTTAATGAAGATAATATATTAACTTTATAGAATTTATTTTTTAAATATCCTTTTTTTACCATAGTAAAAATTTTGTATATATATAAATTGTCTGCATAAATTTTGGATTCAGAGCCATTAATATTAAATAACTCTTTTTCTTTTATAATAGTCTGATAATCTAACATTTACTTTTCCCCTTTTTTGACATTTTATAATAACATGTAAATATTAGAAAATCAAGAAAAAACTCACTTTAATTTGAGTGAGGTATCTTCTAACATTTCTTTTATTCTTTTTTCTTGTAGTTCACAATAAAATATATCAGTTATATAAACTTCATATGGAAGAAATTCTCTTTCAAATGATTTTAATTTTAATCCAAAATCTGGCTCATAAGATAATGGCACACAAATCATTCCATCATCCAATTTTTCTTCAACATAGTATACTTGAAGTTTTCCATCTTTTTCTTTTATTATTGGGAGAACTGCGCCTTCTTTTACTAAAATTTTATAATAATTACTCGCAAAAGATAAATATGCTTTAAAATCTTCATCTTTCATAGATTTTAAATCCAAAATTCCAAACGTTTTTATAAATTGGATTATTTCCTCTTCAGACAAAGATACTTTTATATATGACTCTTTTATTCTATTATTTTTTGCCAAGAATATATTTCCACTAAATTTTAATGATAAGTCTAATTCTGGGTAAGTTTTTTCTAGATAGTATGATTTATAACCCATTCTATTATTTTTTGTTCTAAACGTTGCCACTAAAGTTTTTTCTTCATATTCTTTTAACTTAATTGAAGGTATAAAAAGACGTTTTTTATCTTTTGTATACAAACTTACCAACACTAAATCATGTTTCATCTATAAACCTTTCTTCCACTTATCAATCTTAAAGATTTAGACTCTATTGTTTGTATTATTTGTTCTTCATGTTCTTTTAAATAATATTTATCTATTAACAGTAGTCTATAAGATAATTCTATTGGCTCAAAGCTAGAAACACTTAGTCCAATTTTATAATCATATTCAAGTGGATATACTTCCATAAAATCATCTTTCTTTTTACTTACAAAATATGTTTCATAATTATTATTAACTTTCGTAATTATAACAGAACCATCTTTTATTGCTCTTTTGTTGCAAGATTCCAAAAAATCTAAAAATATTTCATAATCTCTATCATCCATTGGCAATAGATATTCTGCATGCATTTTATCTATAAAAACTTGCAGAATTTCAAAATTTATTTTAAATAATGATTCAATTACATTTTCTTTAGGCACTGTATATATAGCATTTTGAAATGTAACATCTTTTTGCAGTTTAGTATAATGACTTGCCCTTAAAACAAATCTATTTTGAGTATTTAATGTATCCTCTCCCAATTGAGCTACTAAAACTTCATTTTCTAAGTTTTGTAAAACTATTGCAAGTTCATAATTTTTTGTGTTTTTTTCTTCATTATTTTCGTCTTCTTTTTTTATCAAAACTATTGACCTAAATAAATTCATTACTCCCCCTTTATTTTATTTTACATTTTACTTATTTGAACTATTTCAACCTCTACAGGTGTTTCTTGTCCAAATAAATCTATTAAAACATTTAGTTTTTGATTTTCTAAGTCTATTGTTTGTACTTTACCATACATTCCTTTAAATGGTCCATCGATAATATTTACACTATCTCCATCTTTAAGGTCTGTTTCTACATCTATTCTGCTTAATCCTTCATTAGCTAGTATTTTATCAATTTCTTGTGGTAACAATGGTGTTGGCTTAGCTCCCTTACCACTCGAACCAATAAATCCAGTTACTCCTGGAGTATTACGTACTACATACCATGCTTCATCACTCATAACCATTTCCACAAGAACATATCCAGGAAACATTTTTTTTGTTTTTTCTTTTTTTACTCCATCCTTTATCTCTACTTCTTTTGTTTCAGGTACTATGACTCTAAAGATGTTATTCTCCATTCCCATAGATTCTGTACGCATCATTAAATTTTCTTTAACTTTGCTTTCATGTCCTGAGTATGTATTAACTACATACCATAATTTCTCATTTTCCATTATCCCACTAATCCTTTCACAAATGTAAATAGTAAATCTAATCCATAAAAGAATAAACAAAAGAATATCATCATACTTAATACTATTCCAGAATATTTCATTAGTTCTTTCATGCTAGGCCATCTAACCATTTTTGTTTCTTTTTTTACGCCTTTAAAAAATCCTTTCATAACTCCTCCATTAAAAAAAACACTTTTATGTGTGTTCATTAATGATACTATAACATAAATTGAAATTTAATTCAAGCGTTTTTTGCCCAGAAACTTTCACATTTTTTGTGATTTTGGTACAAAAGATTAGTTGTAGTTTCCAATACTATAAAAAGATGCCTATTAAGCACCTAATTTACTATTAACAATTTCACTAACTTTTTTGAAATCTGCTCTGCCTTTTAATCTTTCATTAGCTTCTTTCATAATCTTACCCATATCTTTTTTACTTTCAGGTTTAACTATATCAAATATTTTTTGAACTTCCATTTCTAATTCTTCATCAGATAACTGTTCTGGCAAATAAGCACTTATTATTTTAATTTCCTTCTCAAGATTATCTGCAAGATCATTTCTATTAGCATTTCTAAATTCTATAATACTTTCTTTATGGGTTTTAACCTGTTTACTAGCCACCTCAATAACTAAATCATCAGAACACTCATCATTTCTAGTACCATTATTAATTCTCGCTAAATCAATAGCGCTCTTTAAAAGTTTTATAGTACTTAAAGCTTCCTTATCTTTAGAACGCATAGCATTCTTCATATTCTCATTTAGTTTTTCATATAAATTCATAAGAAATCTCCTTAATCTCTATTCTTTCTATTATTTCTTCTTGCATTCTTAATAGCAGCTTTTTTAGCTTCACGTCTTACTACTCCAGGTTTAGAGTATTCTTTTCTCTTCTTAATTTCAGAAAGGGTACCACTACGTTGTACTTTAATCTTGAATCTCTTTAAAGCGTTCTCTATATTACCATTCTTAACATCTACATGAGTCACTTTCCTCACCCTCCCTTCGTTTCTACCAAAGATTATATCACTTAGTATACATTATTTCAAGACGAAGTTGTCGCATCTTGTAGTTATGTGTCGATTCATTCATTTAACAAAATTTAAAATCATCTCTAAAAACTAGATAATAATCAGCTAAATCACTTTCACTTTTATATAAGTCTAATAACCCATCTTAATTAAATCTAATCTCACTTTTAAATATTTATTACTGACTTTTAATATAAAAATATAGTAATTTTTGATTATTCTTTTATATGTTCTTAAATGTCGTTATAATCTTTATTTATAAGTATTTATAATATTTTTGCTTTTAGAAAATAGTCACATATATTTTCATAAGTTCTTATATTTTCACTTTCAAAAGTAGTAAATTAGTAGTAAATTTTATAGTATTGATTTCTTATCTGATTAAAATGTGTAATATTTTTAAAAACTACTATGCAGTGACATAGTAGTTAATATATTATAAGCGAGGCTAGTGGTGTAGCCACAAAGTCCTCGCCATAATAAGGACTAGTATTACCCTTATTATGTAGCATGAAGCATGTAGCAAAGTTTAATAATTATTAAAAATGATAATTGTAAAATTGTGGATTATATTGTTCTACCTTTATCAATTGATGATTTAGCATGTCTAAAACCTGTCTTAAACCCCATTGAAAATCCAGTATCTATTAATTTCCCTAGTTTTAAAATTTCTAAATCTCCCATACTTGATACTGTTTCTACTCCAAATATTAAAACTATTTGTTCTGCTAGTGCTTTAGTTTGTTCTGACATGGCTACAATTTGATCATAACTTACATTATATGATGCATTCATTATTCGAATTACTCTTTGTACTATTTGTTCCATAATTGCCTCCTAAATATAGGATAACATATTTTTAATATTATAGAAACCCAAAAATATGAAATTCTTTTTTAAAAGTAGTAAATTAGTAGTAAAATTTTATTAGAAACTTTCACACATACCCGTAAATAAAGACTTTTATAGTGAAATTACATTTTTTTCCCTAAAAGTTTCTAAATATCAAGTCATATGAAATATTACTATTTATATCAACTATAGTATCTAATAACATATTTACATTTTCTAAATTACTCAATCAAAAACTTTTCGCCGACATTCTCACATAATTTGACAGTTTCTTCTTTTTTACTCATCAAATTACTTAACTTCTAACTTTCTTCTTACGATTTCTTCTCTAGAAGGAACTTCTGTCACCAATGATAGTACACTAACATTACCTTTGTGGACCAAGCTAGCTCCTACATTTTCTGCTTTAAGTAACCTTTCTAATGATTCTCTATCAAAATAATAATACATATCCTCTATATAACAAGGCCAGATATCCTCACTATATTTTCCATCTTGTTTAAACTTTTTTAAAAATTCTTTGAATTCTATACTATCTAATGTTAGTCCCTCTATCTTAAAATGAGACAAAAATATATCTGGTATTGTCAAACTGCTAGAAGTAAAATCTCTAAATCTAGTAACTACAACTTTTTCACTAACAAGCATGTTATCCACATCATCATGAGCATTTGACACTAATTTTTTCATTATATAATCAAATACTATAGAATTATTTTGACTTAATAACTCCTCAAATCTTTTTTCAATCTTTTCAATTAATAAACACTTTCTATTCTAGCATTAACAATATCATTATAACTTGTAGGCATATAATCACTTCCTTAATGTCAATTATTCTACCACTCCACCACATTACTGTCAATTACAACTTGCAAAGCACTTAGAACTCAAAATTGTGCAAAATTATTCACAAGTAATCTACTTAGTTACTCAAGATTTTTTCTAGAAAAATATATACTTCTACTTACAATATACACAAACGTACATAATTAGATGTTTTTTACTAGAATTATAAACATAAACACACACAAAGTCCCGTAATTACAGGCTTTTCTAACAATCCATTACAAATAGAACTAAAAAACAAAGAAGGACTGGTCACTAGAGACACATTTAGTGGTGTCTTTAATACCATATAAAAGTAATAAAATCCCCAGTCAAACTGGTATTTCTAGGTCACGAAGCTTTTTTAAAAGTAATGATATATTGCTATTTAGGTGGGGAAAGAATGATAAAAGAAAAGTTTTATGATTTTAATCCAAACATCAAGGGCATAATTTCTGCCAACATCAGAAAATATAGAAAAGAGAGAGGGCTCACACAAGAGCAATTAGCCTTGTACACTGAACTCTCATACGATTTCATTAGGAGAATTGAAACTAGTGGTGGCAAAAGTGGATTCTCCGTTGAAACTCTTTACAAAATTGCCACTGTCCTTGAAGTAAGTATGGATGAACTCACTAAAAATGAAAAGTAGTTAACCTTTATTAATGGATTAACTACTTTTTATAAATTCATGAAACTTTTACTTTTTAAATATAACCCTGTATACTCTTTATAATATGTACCCAAAAATTCATCTATCTCATCTACTAGTTTTTCTTTTAACTTTAATTCTGATATCTTATCTATGTCTACATAATAATACGCCTTAAACATTTTCAATATACCTGGCTCATAAACTCGTTCTCCTGTTAAATGTCTAGCACAAACATAGCCACCTTTTTTTAAAGATATCGTAGCAATATTAGTTACACCACACTCTACACATCCATCCAAATTTAATCCAACACCCAAATAATCTAAATACTTAATCTCCAAAATATTAGTAATAACTTTAGGATTAAACCCATTCTCTATTTTCATTATAGCACTAATTAAAGTGTCATAAACTCCTACATCTGAATACTGCTTATACACATTCTTAGCAAGGTCTACCAAATATCCAAGATATCCTAACTTTTCTAAATTACTTCTAATATTAATAAAATAATCTACCACATCAGCACCAGTCAAAGTACTAAGCTTTCCATCCTTTTTATAATTAACGTAAAAAACAGCATAAGTGTATAATCCACTTGCTACTCTAAGTTTACTTTTCTCTCTCAAACATCCTTTAGAAATAACACCAATAATACCTTTATCTCTAGTCAAAATATTTAAAATCTTACTATTTTCACCATACTTAAGTGTACTAACGACTATACCCTCAATGCTAATTAATTCCATTACTATTTACCTTTCTTATAATTTAAATAATCTTCAATTTTTCCGCTTTCAGCGAACTTTTTCCATAAATCTTGTTTTTTCATTTTTATCACCTATATAATATTGTGATAATTATTTACTTTTTATACATCAAAAATCATTAAATCCTAATTCATTCAAATATTTCTCTTTATCTCTCCATTTTTTTAATGTTTTAACATATAATTCTAAGTAAACCTGCTTACCCAAAATATTCTCCATATCTATTCTAGCACACATACCAATATTCCTTAGCATATCTCCATTCTTCCCTATTATAATTTTTTTTAAAGAATCTCTATCTACTATAATATCGACATACACATTAATAATACTTTCTTCTTCAGTAATATCACTAAGTAAACAAGTAATACTATATGGTACTTCTTCCTCTGTAAGTTCAAGTATCTTTTCCCTAACTATCTCTGGAAGTCTAAATTCCATAGGACTACTTGTAACATCTCCATCAGGAAAATACTTAACAGTATCAGTCAAATAACTCTCAAGAACTTGCAAAAGTCTATCTATATTATCATTACTCTTAGCACTCACAGGAACAATCTCACTAAAGCTATATAAATCTTTTACTTCATCTATTTTCTTTAATAGTCCTTCAGTAGATAACTTATCTATTTTACTAAGCACCAAAACAACAGGTTTATCTGCACCCTTAATTTTATCTAAAACAAACTTATCTCCCTTTCCATACTCCACACTAGCATCCATTACAAGCATTATAGCATCCACATCATTCGCACTGTAGTAAGCTTGCTCATTTAGTTTGACACCAAGTCTATCTTGAGGTTTATGTATTCCAGGAGTATCCACAAAAACTATTTGAACATCATCCTTATTATATATGCCCTGTATTAAATTCCTAGTCGTACCAGGTTTATCACTAGTAATAGCAATCTTTTCTCCAACTATTCTATTTATCAATGTACTCTTACCTGCATTAGGCCTACCAATTATACTTATAAATCCACTTCTCATCTCAAATCATCCTTACTAAATATTGTACTCATTACTTCTTTAAAAGTCATAACCTTACTCTCTCCCAAAGTTGTCATAATATTAAAAATAACACTCTCATCAAAGAATTCTAACATACTCTGCTTACATATATGGCAAGGCATAGCTAAATTTGGTAAATCTGTCATTAAATATAGAGCCTTAAACTTATTTTCTCCATGACTAACAGCATTATTAATAGCATTTCTCTCAGCACATATAGTTCCACCATAACTTGCATTCTCTATATTAACACCATCATAAAAATTACCACTTTCAGTCTCTACTATACAAGCAAAATGCACACCAGAATAAGGTGCATAACTATTCTTTATTAATTCCTTTAACTTATCTTTCATTAACTACCTCTCTAATCCATAAACTTTAAGTATATCTTCTTGAAGTTTAAACATCTCTTTTTCATCTTCACTATTCATATGGTCATACCCAAGCAAATGAAGCAGTCCGTGAACAGTCAAAAAACCTAATTCTCGTCTTTCAGAATGACCATATTCTTTTGCCTGTGACTTAACTTTATCTAAACTAATATAAATCTCACCCAGATTAGTTATATTACTAATAGTTATATCTTCCATATCTTGAAACGCAAAACTAATGACATCTGTAGGTCTATCTACACCTCTATATTGTTTATTTATTTCATGTATTTTCTCATCATCAATTAAAATTATCTCAACTAAAGAATCACTTATACCTAATTTCTCACTAGTAGCTTTAATTAATCCTTCTATTAAACTCTCATCAACATTCTCTTTCGTTAAATTTGTTATCTCATAATCCATACATATCACCACAACTTTATAATTCCAAGTAAATAAAGTATTACAAAAACTATCATAAGTATAGAAAGAAAATTATAAAAACTATCTTTCTGGAAAAAGCTAGGAAGTTTCTTCCTAATTGCATCTAAAGCTACATAAATAAGAAAACCTGCTATACCACCTATAACATTTAAAATAATGTCATCAATATCAAAACTTCTACCTATATATCTTTGCACAGTTTCTATAGTCAAACTTACTAAAAAAGTAATCAATGTAACATTTCTAATTTTACTTATCTTAGTATAATAAGTCGCAAAATATCCAAAAGGCATAAAAAGAATTACATTACCAACAACTTGTCTATAGAAATTAGTACTTCCAATTGGATAACGAAACATCTCTCTAAATGGAACTAAATTAGTACCGCCTATAGAAATATCTCTGCTAGTAACAAGTTCAAACAAAAGCAAAACATACGTTATAAAACATAACATCATCAGTTCTTGATGAAGTATTAACTTCTTACCATTATTATTAAGATAAAAGATTCTTAAAATTATTACTATTACTAAAAATATTACCAAGGTTGGCCATGCCCCTTCAAGTAAGTCAAAAACTGCACTCTTTACCATTTTTATTCTCCTTCTACTATCTCATTTATTATTTCCTGCTTCTCCCCTATACTCTCATAAACTTTATAAAATACCTCTACTTCTATTTTACTACTATATACGTTTTTTTTCAAAACTTTTTTATCAATAATATATTCACCATAATCCAAAGAATCTTCTACTCCCTTATCACTCCTTTTAATTGCCTCTTCATATGCCTCTTCTTCACTTAAATTGTGTGTAACATACTTATATAACTCTTTCTGTTCTTTCATAATATTAAAAAATAAATAAGGTTTATCTAAAAGTACTGTCGTTGTATTCATTGACTCATTAGTTTCATATTTTCCCATCAAAGTAATCTTCTTACCAAAAATATTCATATAAATATGATTAATAGTAGTGCCAGTTTTTTCATACTCTACATGTGTATAAGGAACTGTCGTTGTAACTGTATACCAAGTCTCTCCAAAGACTTCTCCATCTGCCTCGACTTGTTCTACTAAATTCTCATCCTTCATTATATTACCACTTATAATAACTTCTCCCTTTTTAACTACTTCATTTAAATCTTTTATCCTAGTACCACTTTTAGTAACCATATAAAGTATAGTCGCGTCTTTACTAGCAACAATATCACTAGGCACTTTTTCACCATCTTTTGCATTTATAATTCTCTCTGTAAGATTAATTGTATACTTAGTACCAGTTCTTTCAAACTCTATCCACTCTAAAGTATCCTTATTTTCACTTAAAATCTCTTCTTTAATCTTATTTAATTCTTCACTACTCTTCATAAATTTATATTTCTTTATATTATAATCATCTAAATATAAACTAATAACTCTCTTTAACTCTTGATTACTAGTAACTATTTCTATATCAAAAATTACATTGGAAAGTGCAAGTAAAACTGCATAAGAAAGAATAAACGATAAAAGAATTACACAGTGTCTTTTAAACCATGACAAAAAACCATTAACACCTAAATATTTAATAATTTTTGCACTTGCTATCTCTCTTTTTACCTTTTTATAATCAGTTAATTTAATTATTAAAGTCACATAGTTATCTTTAGAAGTCAAATCTTTATAAAAAATATTTCTCTTAAGTAAAAATCTTACTACTTCATTATAACTATATCCATCTATTTTGATTAATATTAAGTTAGTGTTCAATAATTTCCACCTTCTTTATTTTTCCAGTTATTAAAACTTCTAATTTATCTAATGTAACTAATCTTAAATTAGTCCCAATAACTTTTACTGTATTTTTAGGCATCCTAATTAATGCCTCTTTCTCAGTTATATCTAAAATACTCTTATACTTTAAAATATGTAGCCCATAAGGCAAAATACTAAGTCTATAATCTTCTTTTAAAAGGTATGTGCTTATATTTTCTAACACTTATAATCACCTACTAATTCTATGATAATTATTTCTTATTTATGTATTTTTAAATAGAATGTAAAGCGAACTTCATAATTATTTAAAGAAAACCAAAACTTTAAAAATATTTTAAATTCGCAATTGACGAACTAATGTATTTGTATTATACTGAATATACTAAAGGAGGCAAAAATATGTTTTGTGATATTTATTTAAATGATTTTTATAATATAATGGAGGATACTAAAGGATCTAATAAAGCTTTAGAAAAATATACTAGAAAAGAAATAACTAACTTCAAAGGTGGTAAGGTAATCATTGCTTATGACGAAGAAAACATTTTAAATTTTATTAATGTGTCTAAAAAAACTAGTAATGAGAAATTATATTATGGAAAAATTAACAACACACTAGCGCTTAAAATATATGGTAGTATTAACTTATATTTAAAAGATTACAATTTTTCTCTACAAAGAAACTCACTAAAACATATTTTTAATCATCATGGAACTTATACAAGAGAAAATAAAAGAGGTCAAATAAAAATATTGGCAGAAGATTTTATTCTTCTCCCTGAAATTTTAACCAATTACGATAGAATCTATTTATCACATAAAGTAGAATGCAACAATATATCTTTTGTTATAGAAAAAGAAATTAACAATATATTTTATAAACTAATTTGTTATGTTTCAAATAAAAAACATACCATAGAAGTTAAAACTTTATACAAAATAAAAAGGACTCTGCCACTGTGTATTTAATGCTAATAAGCCCTACACTTTACGTCCAAAACGTGCAGTGGTACAAGTTTCCTTTATGTATTTAATAATACCACAATCTAATATAAATGTAAATATAGTGTCCAGAACAATATTATAAATAATTTTATAGAATCTTGTTAAATCATCTCTATAAACCTTTTTAGATATTTTTTTATCATTTTCGTCATATTTCGACATCATTCGACAAAACTATTTGATATTATTATCTCGGTGATAAATATGGATATAATTAAAATTATGATTATAAATGGAATACTAATAGTTTTCCCAATACTAATTTATGAATACTTCTACATTTACATGCAAAACTTAAAAAAAGAAAAAATAGAAATATTACTTAATTTCGCACTTTTAATAAGTTTATATTTATCCATGTATATAAAAGATTCTATTCCACTAACATTTCAATTTTCTGGATTAATACTTCCAGTAATAATATCGTATCTTGTAAAAATACCAAAAACTGCAGTTTTAATAAGTATCATTATTGGAGAATATATAATCAGAGATTTAAACTATAATATTATATTAGTAACATCCTATTTTATATCATTATTCTTTATTTATACTGTGTATAACAGAACGAACAAAAACGAAAATTTCTTACTAAAATCATATACATTCCTAACCACTATAGCAATACTTTTAAATGAAATTCCTCAAATTATTAATAATAAGACTCTAATTTTAGATACTATACTCTCAATAATAATATTTATTTTACTTACAAAGATAATAAGCATTATGTTAAAAGAAGCTACTAACATAATGAGTTTACACTCTAATCTTAAAGAATTTGAAAAAGAAAAATCAATTAGGCTATCATTATTCAAAATAACACATGAAATAAAAAATCCAATCGCAGTAGTAAAAGGCTATTTGGACATGTTTGATTCAAAAAATCTAGAAAAAAGTGAAAAATATGTAGGTATAATGAAAAATGAAATAGATAGAACTTTAAACCTACTAACTGACTTTATGGAATTTACTAAAATAAAAGTAGAAAGAAAAGAAACAGATTTTAATGCTTTAATAGATGACGTTAAAGAAGTTTTAATACCATTCTTCATAGCCAAAAATATATCATATTACTTTGAAGTCGAAGAAGATTTACATATAAATATTGATTATCTAAGAATGAAACAAGTAATTTTAAATATAATAAAAAATGCAGTCGAAGCATGTGAAAAAGACTTTGGACACGTTTCAACTACAATTTTCACAGACACTGAATCTCTTTGCATTTACGTTAAAGATAATGGTTCTGGTATGAACAAAGAAATACTAAATAATATTCTTACTCCATTTTATACAACAAAAGAAAAAGGTACAGGTCTAGGTGTTAGCTTAAGTAAAGAAATAATCGAAGCACACGGTGGTAACTTAAGCTATACCTCTGATTTAGGTAAAGGCACAGTATGTAAAATAACTCTACCTAAAAATTAATAAAAATATGGTGGTCTTGGTCCATACATTGGTCCATACATTGGACCATATGGTCTAGGTCTAGGATTAGTAACTGCAACTGCTGCACCACCAGTAAATGCACCTAATAAAAATGGTCCTACAAAAGGAGCAAATGCTATTCTATCGTCCTTTTTATAAGATATTTTTCTAGGCATATAATTATAATTTTGATACATAAAAAACACCTCTTACTTTAATGTATGAAGTGTTTTAATTTTTGTATAGGCTCTTCAATCTAAAGAAATTAAACGATGGTCTATTATTGAGTCTCATACCAGTTTCTAAAGTCCCAAAACCACTTGAAATATATACATTAATTCCATCTATCTGGTATATATCTTCATAATAACTCATACTTCCTTCATTTCTAAACAAACCACCATAAAATGGAACTCTTATCTCTCCACCCAAAGAATTTCCAGCAAATATTACATCTGGCTTATTAATATTATCTTTTACCTTATCAATAATATCACCTTCATGTGTAAAGAGTATAGTATAACATGTTGGATTACTAGATTTAAATTCAAAACTAGTTTCCAAATTATAAGCACCTTTAACATAACTACTTACTCCAACTAAACATATAGGAGTATTTTCATTTATATAAATATTTTCTTCTTTATTTTCTAAAAGTATAAAGTTACTATTAGTATAGATTTTTGTAACTTCACTATCATCATAAACTCCACTTACACTATATTTACCTAAATTAGCATCTATTTTATTAAGTTCTTCACTAATATTATCTACTTCATCAGCACTTAATTTATATCCTTTAGAAATGAGACCTCCACCAAACAAAACTATATCTGGTTTTAATAAATTTATCTTTTCCACACTAGCTTTTATCATTTCTAGCCCATCATTACCCGCATATAAAAAATCACTAAAATAAACTATTTTAACACCACTAAAATTACTAGGAATATTCTCACTACTTATTCTATATTCTTTTACTCTTACCCCACTAGTTCCAACATACTTAGCATAAATAAATACACACACTATAACTAAAAAGATAACTATAACTGTATTTATCAAAACATTACTCTTTTTCTTCTTTTCTTCTTCCATATATTACACCATAAAAGACACTGCCATAAAACTAATAAAATTATGTAATGCATGTAAAACCATACTAGAATATATATTGTCTGTCTTAGCATAAATATAACCAAAAGCATATCCTAAAGCTCCATAAGGAATAACGTAAAAATATTCTAATATTGAACTAGTATTCGCAAAAACAATATGAGCAAGCCCAAACATAATTGCAGTTACCAAAGGAAACCACTTGTCACTAAAAACCATTCTTCTAATTCCAAATCTAAAAATCATTTCTTCAACAAAAGGTGCCATTATAACTACAGAATAAAAACCTAAAAATAAATTTCCACTAATAAACTCACGGTTGGCTTCTTCATTAGCAGCTATATCACCTGTTACATAAGAAAGAATAACATTACTAACTGCCATAACAGCAAAACCTATTACCCAACATTTAATTCCATCACTAAAATATCTTGAAAAATTTCTACCATAATCTTTTAACTTTCCTAAAAGCATCTTACGATAAACGATTATCAAGATAAAAACAAATGCAGTATTTCCTATCATCATTGCACTATTTTCACTTATATGTAAACTATAATAAAACACACTTCCAACCAAAGATGGAATAAGCAAATAACCCATAAAAGTTAATATAAATATTCCTAATCCTTTCAAAAACTTTTGAAACTTTGTATCTTCATTTACTACTATTTTTTCATTATTTTCCATATCTCATCACAACACTATTATACAAAACTTCACATAAAAATAAAACCCCTAACTAGGAGTTTTACATTTATCTACTTATTCTTGGTTTATATATCTTTGGAAATTTATTTAGATAAATCCTACTTCCAAGATCCATCTCTAATCCCATTCTTCTTAATCTAGCCTCAAGTAAAGCATTAAAACTAACAGAGGCTCCCTTACGTCTTGATTCTTCTTTAAAATATCCTTCTAAAATCTCTTGAGCTATCATATTTCTTAACTGTTTTTCTTTCTTTAATTCTTCAGAAAGTATTGAAAAATAAAATGCAGGAAAATCAAATCTACTTGACAATTTAAATAACCTCTCTAAAGCACTATTTTGACGACTAGCCTCAGCCTTGATTGCTAATACTAATGATAAACTTACATTATCTCTTCTCTCTTTCTCAAGAGACAAAAATGCACTTAATTCATCTTGAGTACTAGCAAAAATTTTAAAAAGTTCATCACTTTCAAGAATCATACTCAAAATATCATTCTCTTTTTCTTTTATTTTTTCCATCTTAATTCCCCCTCTAACTATTTATAATTGTAACATATAATATCCTTAAAGTCAACATATTTGTAAATTATTTTGTACTATTTTAATTTTGAACTTTAATAATATTCTTCTTACCCTTCTGTAAAATAGTATCATTAATCTCTATAGTAGCATTCACATCACTTATCTTATCCGCGTTAACTTTAACCCCACCTTGCTCGACCATACGCCTAGCCTCACTCTTAGATGGACAAAGACCAGTCTCTACAAGTAAATCTACTATATTATATTCACTTTTCTCCACTTTAACAGTAGGCATATTATCACTTACTTTACCACTAAACACTTCTTCACTTGTTTTCTTAGCAAGTTCTGCTTCTTCCACGCCATGTAAAAACTTAACTACTTCATAAGCAAGTCTCTTACCAGCCTCACGTTTCTCTGGTTCACATTTCAAACTTTCTTCTAAAACACTAATCTCATCCAAACTTAAAAATGTCAACTTCTTAAGATAATCTATAACCTTAGCATCCTCACTATTAAGTAAAAACTGATACATTTCATAAGGACTTGTTTTCTCTTTAGAAAGCCATACTGCACCACTTTCACTCTTACCAAACTTAGTACCATCAGCCTTAGTTATAAGTGGCATAGTAAGCCCATAACATTCTGCATTATCTCCGTGTTTTTTACGAATTAACTCAAGTCCTGAAGTAATATTACCCCATTGGTCTTGCCCACCAACTTGTAAAGTAATACCTTTCTCATCATATAAATGTAAAAAATCTATAGACTGAAGTATCATATAAGAAAACTCAGTATAACTAATTCCACTCTCTAATCTTCTCTTAACAGTATCCTTACTAAGCATATAATTAACATTAAAAAACTTTCCATAATCTCTTAAATAATCAATAAAATTTACATCTTTATACCAGTCATAATTATTAACTAACTCACAAGTAACTAAACTACTTATCAAATTTCTTAAGCCATTATAATTATGTTCAAGCGTCTCTTTACTAATAACATCCCTTTCACTAGTACTTCTAGGGTCTCCTATAAGTCCAGTACCACCACCTACTAATATATAAGGTGTATGCCCATGTTCTTTCATACGAATAGCCATTACAAGCCATATTAAATGACCTATATGTAAACTATCAGCAGTCGGATCTGTTCCAATATAAAATTTAAGTCCACCATTATTAATCTTATCGATTAAATCATCACTTGTAATACTCTCTACAAGTCCTCTCATCTTTAATTCTTCAAAAAATGTCATAAAATCTCCTCCAAACAAAAAGGTACTACCACAAAGGACTAACTCTTAAGTCAGCGGTACCACCTTAATTTATATTTCTATACTCTCAAAAATACTATAACGCGTATAAAACGTGTCTCACCTAAAGAATATGTAACTTCATTATAAATATATATTGATTTACACCAAACATCAACTCTCTAAAAAATATTTTATAACTACTTTTATTCCCTCACTGGTTAACAATACCTAGATTATAGCACATAAAATTTGACAAAGCAAACAAATTATAGTAAAATCAAACTATAAAACAAGCGTGTAAGATTGGTCGGTACATTTACATAACATGTACTCCTCTCGTAAACGCTTGTTTTTTAACATTTTAATCTTTGAACTCTATAATGATTTTCACCATTTAACATAGAAACAATTTCTATTTCTAAAATAAACAACTGACCATTAACACATACTTTACTAATATAATAATTCCAACTATTATATTTTTCTCTATTCTTATTTTCTATTCCTTGATTAACTAAGACCATATTCTTTATTACCAAATCTAAATTTTTTAAAATAATAAAATGTTCCACCAAATAATATTTTTGATTATTATAAAATATCTTTTCTATACTTTCTCTAATCCCTGCCTTAGAAACAATAATATTAAAATCATTCCACAAAATTTTATTAGAAAAATATGGCATTTTTGCGAGTACCTTTTTATAAGTTCTTAAGTGTCGTTATAACCTGTATTTATAAGTGTTTATGTTATTTTTATTTTTAGAGGATAATCATATATATTTTTATAATTTCTTATATTTTTGTTTTCAAAAGTAGTAAAAATGGTAGTAAATCTTTGGCAATTATTTTGTATAATCAATTTTAAACGTTAAAAAATACTATGCGATGTCATAGTATTGAAACATATCCATATAAGCGAGACTAGTGGCGTAGCCACAAAGTTCTCGCCATAATAAGGATAGTATTACCCTTATTATGTAGCATGAAGCATGTAGCAAATAATTTTTAGTAATTATAACAATAAACTATTGCTAAAGAAAGGTCCATTTTATGGCTAATATTTTTTTGTTAATTTTTTTCTAAAGAATAACCTACAATGGAATCAATATGCGATTGTGTTGTATCAAAAATTGGGATATCTAAATCTGCTTGTTTTACTAGCATTTCAATCTCTGTACATCCTAATATTACGCCTTTAATATCATTTTGCTGTATCATATTATTTATTACACTAATGTAATATTCTTTTGAACTATTTTTAATTTTACCCTTACATAACTCATCAAATATTATTCTATCAATTTCATTAATATTTTCATCATTTTGTGGAGTAATTACAGTTAAACCATTAGTTCTTAATCTATCTATCAAAAAATCTTCAACCATTGTATATTTTGTTCCTAGAAGACCGACATTAGTGATATTACTTTCCTTGCATTTATCTGCAACACAATCAGCAATATGGATCAAAGGTATATTAATTTGACCTTGAACATAATCAGCCAATTTGTGCATTGTATTAGTCGCTATAACAATATAGTCTGCTCCAGCATTTTCTAATGTTTTTGCTATAGTTGCAAGTTCAACTCCAATTTTATCCCACTCATTAGATAACATTAGTTTTCTAATATCTTCAAAATTCACATTATATATAATCATTTTAGCACAAGTTAATCCACCAGCAAGCTCATTTACTTGATTGTTAATTCTTTCATAATAATGAATAGATGATTCGTAACTCATTCCCCCAATAATTCCAATTGTTTTCATAAAATCCCTCCAAACTACATATGGTAGTGTGTAAGGTTTATACCACTACCACTTGTTTTTCTCTTATAGTTCCTAGGTTTATATCCTAGGAACTTAATACCTCCCCTTAAGGGAATGTATTTTTATATATTTTTTATTATTTTAGTCTATCAAAAAATGACA
>CAJUGE010000020.1 GCA_910586295.1 uncultured Bacilli bacterium
AAATAGTAATTTGTCGAACAGATAGGAGTGGTAAATATGTCAAAATGGTTTAAAGAGCATAAAAAAACAATAGGATGGATAATAATCCTAATAGGTATAGTTGTTGCTTGTGCAATAAATTTATTGTGGTAAATTACAATTTATGGAGTTGATAGTTTATGAATAAAGAGATATTGTTATTAAATATAGATAAAGTTCATACTACAAAAATGGGTATAGATAGAATTAAGAAAAATCTTAAACTAGATACAAATGATGTAGTTGATTATTGCAAAAATAAAGTTTTAGATAAAAAATGTAATATATATAAACAAGGCAAGAATTGGTATTGTGAAATTGATAATATAAAGATAACTATTAACTCATACAGTTATACGATTATTACAGCACATACTATTCACTAAATTACAATTTTCTTGAATATGATATTAAATTTGTAAAAGAATTTATACAAAATGTAAAAGCATTTTTATTTATAATATTTCAAATTCATAATAAAATGTTTTTGAGGTGAAATTATGACTTTAGGAAATAAAATTGTTGAACTTAGAAAAAAACGAAATTTAACACAAGAACAATTGTCAGAAAAATTAGGTATAACAAGACAAACTTTATCAAATTGGGAAAAAGGCATTACGAATCCTGACATTATACAAGCTAAGAATATATCATCATTTTTTAAAATCACTTTAGATGATTTAACAGATAACAAGTTGGAGATTAATTGTTCGAAGAAAAATATTTTATGTAACTTAGTAAATAAAAATTGTAACTTAGATATGCTATCTGATGATTACAATGAGGTGTTTGGTAAAGTATGTACTATATTAGAAGCAAATGATGAATTTGTAAAATTCTCTTTTAAGGATAAAAACAAAGTAATAGAAAAATTAGTGGATATTAATTTAATTACATCATTCAGAATTGTAGAAAGTGAGAATGATAAATAATGGGAATATTTATAGGATTTGTAATAGTGATTATGTTGATTGATATTGAGGAAAAGTTAAAAAAGTTACAAGTAAAAGAAAAACAAAATCATTTAAATATAGGTAATTATTTGAATAAGCAAGTTTATATTGTTTTAGATAATGAAAATGTAACTGATTATTATTTGTTTAACTCATTAACAAAAACTATGGGCAAAATAATAGATTATGATGATACGTGGTTAATATTTAGTTACTATAATAAAAATAAAAGAAAAAATATAACCCAATATCTAAGAATAAGTGATTTAAAAAGTATTAATGTAATCAGATAAATTATAAAAGGCGTTAGGAATGAGCAAATATGAGCCATTATGGAGATATTTAAAAGTAAACAAGAAAGACAGTTATAAATTATCTTATGAAGAAATTAAAAAAATTTTAGGATTTGATATAGACCATTCCTTTTTGACTTACAAAAAGGAATCTAAAGAATATGGATATGAGGTAGGTAAAATATCAATTAAAGAAAAGACAGTAATGTTTAATAAGATATAACTAAAAAATTAGATATTCATTTAATGGTAAAAAGAGTTAAAAAATATATTAAAGGATTTTCTACGAAAGATGAAGCAATAGAGATATTTGTTCAAAGTATGAAATCAAAAGTAATAGATGAGATATGTAAATATGATCTTCTTTAACTAATAAATATATAAACAGACAATTGCAGTCTTTGAGTTTAGGTAAAAATAAATCTTGCCATGAAAAAAATCAGAATTGTGAATAACTTTTCTGATTTTTTGCTTTAAAATTAAGGAAAACCATTCCAAGATTTAGTATAATTTAATTAGAACATAAAATTAGTACTAAACAAAAACATTGGAGGTGTTCCCTATGACTA
>CAJUGE010000021.1 GCA_910586295.1 uncultured Bacilli bacterium
CATTACGGCTCGAATTCTTGCTTGTCTACGCTTAAATCTAATCTCACGACTTTGACTCCAAGACTAGCTAATGGCTCCTTGCCAAGGATTACCATGTTGGGTTCACACCAACTATATATTAAACACCGAACTGGCGCACCTTCCTTTTTGTTTATTTTATCATATATTTTAGTTATTTAATCTTTTGTATGGTTTAGTTGACAATAAATTTTATGTGTACCAAAAAACAGCCCTAAGTTAGAACTTAGAGCATTTCCTAATTTTTAGGAGCCTTTAATGGCTTTTTTATTTGTCTATTTTTGTTAGTCCATCTTCCGTTAAGATATATAAAGTATCTATTACTTCTTCAATGTATTTTCTATCATGAGATACACTTATTATTGCACCTCTAAAGTCTTTTAGCATTTTCCTTATAACTGGATTTGATAATGGACTTAGATTTCTGGTTGGTTCATCAAGTATTAAGCAATCACATTTGTTAAGCACTAGTTTCATAAGAAATAGTTTTGCTTTTGTTCCATTACTTAGGTTTGATATTTTTCCTGTCATTTCTTCTTTGGTTAGTTTCATATTTCCTAGATACATTCTAGATTTTGTTATTTCATCTTTACTTGTTTCATCTGTTATGAAGTCTAGCACAGTATCATATCTATTTAGTATTTCGTCATAGTTTTGTGGTATGTATCCTAGTGTTATATCTTTTCTATCTTTTAGCTCATTATAAATTTCTTTTATTAGAGTTGTTTTTCCTGTTCCATTCTTTCCTATAATACATAAATGTGTATTTCCGATTACTTCTAAGTTTATATTTTTAGATAAGACTTTATTACCGATACTTAGTGTTGGTAATTCTAGTTTTATGATTACTTTTGATTTTGGAATAGTGACACTTTCAAAGAATATGTTTATACTTTCTTCAATGTCTGGTTTTTCTGTTAGTTCAGTATTTGCTAAACGCTTTTCTTGGGATTTTAATGAATGCATTTTCTTTTTTAGTAGAGCAGCACCATGTGGATTTCCTCTAGAGATGGTGTTTTGTTCATATTCTACTTTGTTCATTATCTTCATTAATTTTTCTTGTTTTTTGTTATATTCTTTTCTTTCAAAATTAGCTTGTTTAGTGTGTTTTTCTATACTTTTCATTCTGTTTTCTACATAAGAAGTGTAGTCTGTTTTGAGTAGTGTGTGTTTGCATTCAGTTTTGTGCTTTGTCTGTTCTAAATGTAGAATCATGTTTGCTGTTTTTGATAATATAGTTTCGTCATGTGATATAAAAACTATAGGTTTTTCAGTTTTGAGGATAAAGTTTTCTAACCATGTGAGAGTTTCAATATCTAAATCGTTAGTGGGTTCATCTAAAAATAATATGTCGTTTTCTTCAAGTAATAGTTTTAGTATTCCTATTTTTACTTTCTCTCCACCTGAAAGCATTTCTAGTTTTTGTTCTAGAATTTTATCATTTAATTTTAGTTTTTCTAAATATTTGTATAAATTAGATATTTTGTTATAGTAGTCTATATCATTTAAAAATAAATAATCATATACTTTTTTCTTTGAATCTTCTTCGATAGATTGTTCTAAATAGCCTATTTTATTTCCTTTTGTATTGATACTTCCTGTTATAGTAGCATATTCACATTTTCCCAATATGCTTTTTAGAAGAGTGGATTTTCCATTTCCTTCTTCTCCAATTATTCCTAGTTTGTCTTTCTTATTTAGTGATAAATTTAAATCTTTTATTAAGTATCTGTCATTAACAGAAATACTTAAGTTTTTTGTTTCAAACATTTTATGCCTCCTAAAATTTTGGCATAATAAAGTTTATGCCCGACTTATAAATCTAATTTCTTCATCTTTTCACCTCTTTTTTATTTTTATAAATAACATAAATTGTGCATATAATAATAGTGATGCAGAATTTGACTTTTTTGTCAAAATATTGTATCATTATGTTACCGGAGAGAAATCTTGTCAGGTCGATAGTTGGAATTTGATTTTTTTAAATTAAGTGTGCTGTTTGTACACCAATCCAACTGGGGAAGCCACTTTTGTGGCTTTTTCTTTATGGTAATATTATACTAAAGTCGACCGTTTTGCAGATTTCGTCTTTAATCTTTTTATTGTTTTCTATACTCTCTAAAGTTTTTCTCCTTATTGTGCCTACGAGTAAATCTGCTGCTTGTACAACATAACTTTTTCTTGAGTCTTGATAAGTTATTATTATTTCTAGTTTAGAATATATAATTGGTTTTATTTTCATTTCATAATTATAGTTTGTAATACCATATTTTAATTCTTCTAGGAGTCCATCATGTAAGTTATAGTAACCATTACTTTTTGTACTTTGTTCATCTATATTTATTGTAAGCCTAATAGGATTATGTGGATTTATCTTGTTTGAATTTATGAATTCACAAATTGTTTCTTTTATTAGTCTTCTTAGTGCATAATCAGTAAATCTTCCTCTGGCTGCTTTGTTACTCATTATGTAGCTATATATTTTGTTATTTTGTATTATTAATCCTATAACATAGTATTTTTTTAGATAATTCATTATTCTTCTTTTGTCGGATGCTTTTATATTTGTGTTTTTTATTTCTGGGCAACTTTTATCACAATTTTCTGAATGTTTACAGTAATTACATTTTATATTGTTTATGATACTTTTATATTGTGTGATAAATTTGTCTTTTTCTTTTTTGGAAGTAAATACTATTCCTCCGTATACACTTATTAATTCATTAGACGTCAGTTTTCCTGAGTCATCTATATTTATATATATTTCTTGCATTTTTATATTCACGTTCAACACCTCTTAAATTATGAGTAGTATATCATAATTTTCTTGTAAAGTCTTTTATTTTACTTAAGTCTCCATTTATTATTATTGAGTTAAAACCTATAATTTCATCTTTTAATATTGAGTCTGGTATTTCATTCATCATATATATCTTTTTTCCTAGTCTAAAAGCATCATACATTTCTAGAAAAGTAGCACCGCCTATGTAATTTGGAATACTATTTTTTGTATAGTTAAGTACTAATACAGCGTCCATTTCTTGAATCACTTCTTCACTATGCCTTATCATTTGACTTTTCCAAATAGCATGTTCTTTTGTTCCACGGTATTTTGATTCTGTTTCTGGGTGGTCATAACAATTTGGTAGTGTTATAATATGGCCTTGGTTTTCTAATTCTTCTTTGATAGGTGCGATTCTGCTATAAAAACTTTTACTGCATATTATAAATATTTTCATCTTATCAACTTCTTTCTGGTTAATATTACAACAAAAAAACGAGTACCTGTCAAGAACTCATTTCTTTGAGAATTTAATCTTATTTAGAATACTATATAATTGACAGCTATATAATACTCCCTTATCAAGCTTAAACTCCTATATACTGTATATGAGTAATAGTTCGATAAGAATAGTGGAAATACCTAGCAAGTATGGGTGTCACTTATAATAAAATTAAATACCATTATAAGCTTTGCATCCTACTCTGTATTCTTTTTTATTAGTTAGGAAATAACAACTAAGTTTTATACAATATATTCAAAAATATATCATACTCTACTTTGTTATTATTCTCTATCTAATAACCACTTACTATTACTGTTTTAATATTATCATTTCAAATTATTCTTGTCAAGAGTTTTTTCGACATTTTCTAATGAAATGGTGCTTACTAGTTTAGTTCTACTTATTCTCTCATATAGCATTTCTTTTTTTGTAAAGAAATATTTAATTATTGAAACTAGATAAAAAATTAATATTAAGATAATTATAATTAGTCCTATAAATTCTCTTATGTAGTCGTTTGTAATGTTTAAAATAATACTACAAGTGAGAATTGGAATTAAGATATATATTATTACGAAAAGAAGTTTTCGCAGTATAAGTCTTTTTATATTTTTGTTTTCTTGATAGTCTAGGACTTTTATTTTTAGAAACTTTTGACCTAGTGTGCTTGTATCTAAGAATAGTGGTATTATAAAATAATATATAAATATGACTAGTAAATTTATGTATATGTTGTCTTTTATAAATATTATAATTAATAAGTCTAGAGTTAGAACTATAAATAAATCTAGGGAAAACACTAAACTTCTTCTAAATCCTGTGATTATTTTTGATTTTTCAATTGTTTCGTTGTTTAGTGATTTTATGCTTGGTATTAATTTTATAAATGGTTTAGATATATAGTAACCTAATAGTCCACCTAAAGTATTTAATATTAAGTCGTCTACATCAAATAATCTATAACTTCTGGGATAAATAAAATATAGGCCTGTAAGTTGTGTTAGTTCAAAGAATAGACTCAGTAGAAAAGAATAGAATATAGTTTTCTTTAAATCACATTTAAATAGGTATCTTAAGAATATTCCAAATGGAATAGTTAATATAATATTAAATACTGGACCATAGAAATACATTTCTTTTATAGCAGTGATGTATGTGCTTGTATCCGAGATATCTAGCGATGAGTGTTTGATAAAGTCTAATATAAAATCAAATGGTATTAGTTGTGTTCTTGGTGTGGTAAGTTTTGCTACTTCACTAATTTTAGGAAGTGGTAAGATTACTAAAAAATAAGCACATATTAAGTAATAAATAAACATATATATAATAAAGGATTTTAATTTTGATATTCCTCCGTATTTATGATACTCAGTTAATATAAATGGCAATGTAAATAATAACGCAAAAAATGGAAAGAAAAGTGTGGCATATTTTATAACTACTATATAGTTCATTTTATTTTTTCTTTCCCTTTAGGATTGATTATATTGAATTTTGTCATTTTTATCACCACACCACTATTTTATTTTACCACAATATGTTAAGTTTTAGTCTTACATTTTCGTAATCTTATTTTTAATAGGAATTAAAGTTTTTTCCCATTTGTTTAGGAAATCTTTTATTTCATTTGATACATTGGTATTATATTTAGATTTTGCTTGAATTACTTTGTTTCCATATACTTCTACAGTTACATAAGATTTATTGGGATTATCTTTTTGTCTTAGAAAGTAAATCTGACTTTCATTATTTGCTACTCTATCTGCATATAGTTTGACACAGTTATGTTGTTCTTCGCTTTCTTTGATTAAGTCTTCTATAGAACTTGCTGGATATATTATGTATTTTTCATCTTCATATTTGTTTAAACTTAAAATCTTAGATATGGCTTTAATTTTTTTGTTAATATTTGGGTTGTTTAAAGTCTTTATTTCTAAAAATAATTTATTATGTTCTTCTACTAAATTATTTGGATATAATATTTTTTTATCTTTTAAGTTCATTTTTAATTCTTCGGCGATTCTTATATAATCAAAGTATTCGTGTATTAACTCTTCATCCTTAGTGCTTTGTAAGTCTATATATTCTTTTAAATATCTTAAATCTATTTTGTATTTATCTATAATTTTTATAATGGTTTCGCTGAGGTAAATGTTTAGACTAAAGTACTTGATAGTTTCTATGTCTTCTTTGGGATAAGCCTTAAGAAGTTTAACTTCTTGATATGTTAAATTGTTGTCTCTAATAAATGGTATATATTTTTTGTCTATTTTGTATATTTCTACAAAGGATTTAGCAGATGCAGACATATTATATGTAGTAAAGGTTAAATCAAATAATTTTTCTTTCATTAAAAGGTCGAAGTTCTTAAAGTATAGAGGTACAAAAATCAAGTGTTCTAAAGAAATTAGGTTGTTATCTTTGAAATAATCTGATGCAAGCCAAAGGTAAGAATATTTATACACTGTGTTTTTTAATTCTTGTAAGTTTTCTGTATAAACTTCGGCCATGTATATTTCTAGACTATCGTTATTTCCTTTGTTATAAATATTATTATAGTACTCTTCGTAAGTGTAAGTTTTATTAGTTTTTAGATTTGTAAATGAGTTCTTTTCTATTAGAAATGCATGGTTTATATTAAATTCATAATTTTTAATAGTTTTCTTTAGGTGTGGATTATGAAATATTCTTCCGATTAATCCTATTTCATAAAGTATTACATTTATTCCTATTATATCAAAAATAAAGTAATCTTCGTTGTAAGAGTATTCTAAGTTTTCACTAGAGTATTTTTCTAAATATTCTTCTTTATCTTTAGCTTTTTGGCTTTGGCAACTTGTACAATAAAAGTTTTCGTCTAGTTTGGTCATACATTCAAAGCAATAACAAGTGTCATCATCTATATCATGTATTATTTTGTCTTTTTGTTTTTCGATTATGTAATTTTTTATGTTTTCTTTAATGTCTTGCTCGTTTGACCAATATTTAATGTCTCGGGTTATATTATTTAGATTTTCATCGTATTTTAATTGAAACATAAAATTTCCTCCATTTTTATTTTTGATAATTTTGGTTTAATTCTATAATATAACTATATAACTAGTTTAATTGCTAAGTAAAGTAACTACTTATATTTATATTATATCTCTCTTCGTTAGTATTTTATCATAATTTTTATTATTTTTAGATTTTTTTGCAGAACAAAAACTCATTAAGATATATCTTAATAAGTTTATCTTTAGAAGTTCTTGTTTTGATTAGTAATTATCATATTTCAAATTCTACAGAAAAGTATGCTTTTTTACTACATCCTTCATTTGTACACACCGATTTTACTAATCTATATTTTCCTTCACTAAGTTCTCCATATAGTAGACTCCAGTCTTGGTTAAGTTCTAAAATATTGTTTTCGCTAATATTGTATACAATGTCATTAAAAATTACATTTTCTTTTGCTAGTAATGGCTTCCAATAGTTTTCTTCTTTTTTGTCTATTCTGAAGTGAAGTCCATACATATAGTGTTTTACATTCGTGTCTTTAATTATAATAGTAGCACCAGTCTTTGTGAGTGTTCCTTCCTTTATTTCCATTTTAATATTTTCTATGTTATTCATTTCATTGTCACTATATACAAAGTTTAGTATTCTTACTATTTCCTTTAAGTTATTACCTTCTAATGATGCACATAAATTGTTAAAGCCCAGTTGGTTATGATGTCTATAGAAATAATAAGAGTTCCCTAAAACATTTATGTTGTAATGTATAGGTCCTTCGCATTCTTTTACTTTGTAGTTTAAACTATCAAAAATTTTTACTAATTTATTGTAATCATTTTCCAATATACTCATTTCTTTTTCATCAATAATTATTTTTGTGTAGTTTTTATTTTCTTCGTCAAACAAATCCAACATTTTATTAGATGGACAGTTATAGTTTTGCCATTTGAATGTGGTAGTTTTTTTACCATTAGTGCAAGTATGTGTATCTACTAATAAGCCTTTATCTTTTTTATAAAGTGTTCCTCCATAATAGTATTCAGATATTTTTATAATTGATGTGGTATTTTTTAATTTTGCGTGAATGGTATCTAATAGTATTATCGCGATAAGTGTTGTGATAATTATTAAAGTTATTTTTCTATTCATTGTTATTCTCCTAAATTATAGATTTTAAAACAGTAAGTAATTCTTCAAGATTAATGTTTGTAGTCTCTATATCAAAGTTGTATCCATCATATGGAAACTCAGTAAAATATAAATTCTCGTATTTGTATATAGGTAAATCTATTCCGTTTATATTAGATAGGTTTGCTGTTTCTTCAAATTGGTAGTCTCTAATTGGCTTATTGGTATTTGAAAAAGATATACGTATATCGCTTTCTAATTCAGTATTGTAGTAGTTATATACATAGCAGTTTAGTATGTCGTAGTTACTGTTGCTATTTATTCTTGTGTATATACTGTAACTGTTAAAATCATTTAAATAATCTGGAATTATTACTTTTTCTTTTAATTCTTTTAAATAGGAATTTTCATTAGTGTCAATAGAGATTTCTTTTATGTCGGCATCTAGTCTTGTTACTTCTAAAACTTCTGTTTCTACTATATTAATCTCATTTTCTCCTTTGCTAAAAGTGTTGTTTAGATTATTTTCTATATTGTTATTAGATGAGATGATGATTACTATAGTACATATCATAGTAAGACAAATTGGCATGCTATACTTCATAAAGGTTGATATAGACTTTTTTTCATTATTCAAAAGTATTTTTTCTTTCATTTTTTCTTCATTAAAATAACTATCAAAAACTTTTTTCATTTTATTTTTAGGCATTTTAATCTCCTTTCTTCATTATAGAATTTAATTCATTTATAGTCCTATATAAATAGTTTTTAACATTTGATTCGCTAACATTTAATTCACTTGCTATTTCTGAAAGTGAATATCCTAGATAGAAGTATAAGTAAAAGACTTTAGAAATTATCACTTTTTTCTTAGATATGTAGTTCCAAATAAAAGTGATGTCTTCTTTAAGTATTGATGATTTTTCGATGTCTATGTTAGTCGGGATATTTTCCATAATATTAGAATCTTCTTTATCTTTAGAATTAAGTAGTGATACGATTTTCATTTTATATTTAAATCTATAGTAGTCTTTTACTTTGTGCTTTGTAATTCCCAGAATGTATTCTTTTGTTAATGTTATTTCTTTTTTTGTTTTTAGTATTTTTAAGACTTCTAGGTAAATGTTTTGAATAATATCTTGAACATTATCTATGTTATTACAGTTTAAAACTACATATTTTAAGACACTTTGATATGTTTCATGATATATATCGTCAAATGTTTTTAAGGTTTTCTTCTTGGCCATTTTATTCACCTCGCTTTATTAGTCGTTATTTTCGCTTAAAAGTTTCAAAAAAAGTAAATTATTTTTCTAATTCACTTCTTTAATATTATAGATTTTTCTTTTATAGATATTTTTATGAATTATTTCTTAGTTTTCTAATTCTTTCTTGTAAGCTAGAAATGAATATTCTTTATTGAATCTTAAAATGTTTTTTGATTATCATAAGTTGTTTTTATTATTTCCTTTTTACATGTGCGGTTATTATTGTGAAACTATAAGAGTTTACTGTTATTTTAATATTACCTATTTCACAGTAGTAGTTTTTCCCTTGCTTATATATGTTGCATTTTTCATCTATTATTTTGTCTTTACAGTAGGATACGACGTCGTCAATATCCAGTTTCAAATTTCTTTTAATTCTTTCTATTCCCATTGGTGTAGTGTGGATTTTATCTATATTTATTTATAAATTGTTTTTCATAATTGTCCTTTTCTATCTTTCTGGTAGTGTGTAAGGTTTATACCACTACCACTTGTTTTTCTCTTATAGTTCCTAGGTTTATATCCTAGGAACTTAATACCTCCCCTTAAGGGAATGTATTTTTATATATTTTTTATTATTTTAGTCTATCAAAAAATGACA
>CAJUGE010000022.1 GCA_910586295.1 uncultured Bacilli bacterium
AAAGAGAATGTCTTTTAGAAGAATAAAATCCATAAGATCTAATAGTTTTAAAATTAGGTTCAGGGATATGTCTAATTAATCTACCAATAAATTCAAATATATGAACTTTTTCTACAATGAATTTATCGTCTTCATGTCTTTGGTACCAAAATGTAACATAATCATCCTTAATATCTATTATACGATATTCAGCAAAGCAAGGTCCACCACAATAACGTAAAATGTAGGATAAAAACATGAAACAAATTTTAAAAAATTGCAAAGTATTATAAAATAAGCGATTGTGAGAGTTGAAGTTTAAAAATTACGCACCTATTTTTAACTATAATCTTGATAAAGTTTGAAAAATATTTATAAACTTTTTATCTAAATAATAAAAGGTTTATAATTATCATCGATAAATATTTGTTTCTTTGTACAATTCTAATACTAGTCGTTATTATAATTCTAAATATAACACTGAACATCGTATCAATATATAGTACAAAAAATGTTGGTTATTCAAAAAAGATAGTCGTACTTTTTTAGTCAAATCTTTGCAAAACTCTTTTAAATAAGGGTTTTGTGAGCACCAATAACGTTTTTCGTGTTTTTATCCTGTAAAAGCAATTTATTGCTTGTTAAAATCTTTTTTTAAATTTCCTCTCTATCTATATTAGATGTAGTTAATCTATCCTTAGTTTTAGAATTAATAAATATTATTTCATAGCCACAAACATTGGCAATTTTTTCTATAGTTTCAAAAGTAGGTTGTCTATCTTCTAATTCATATAAAGACAAACTTGCTCGCCCAATTTTACAAATTTTTTCTATATCATTTTGAGTTAAACCTTTCTTTTTTCTCATAGTTCTTAAAACTTTTCCTATCATAAACATTCACTTCCTATTTACAAAGTAACAATTTGTTGAATAAAAAACTTGTAATGTTACAATTTGTAACGTTTTAAATTGACTTTCAACAAAATGTTGAATTATAATATTATTGTAAGGGTAGAAAGGAAAATATGAGAAAAAGAATAATAATAATATTAGTAGTAGCATTATTTAACTTGATTATACTTTCAGGTTGTAATAATGAAGAAGTGAAAAAAGAAAAAACAACAGTCAAAAAGAATGGAATGTTAAGTTACACAGTTGATGGAGAAAAGATAGAGAAAATACCCACAAAAGAAGAAGGATACATAGTAAATAAAATTATCTGTGATAATGGAACTGACATGATGTGGGACAATGACAACTGGGAAGTAGAACTTACTAAAGTCAACAGTAATGATAGATGTATAGTTGATTTTACTAAAGATACAAACACTTCAGGCTATAGAGTTACAGTAACTTCTAATAGACCTACAAGTTTAGACAGTTTATCAAAAGCGACAACAGAAAATGGAACAATAAAAATATATTCAAAAGATCCAATAGAAAGCATAAGTGGATGTATTGGAGAAATAAAAGAAAACAAGGTAATAATAAATAACATAACACAAAACCAAACATGCAATATAACAGTAGAGCAAAAAACACTAGCAAACATTGTAAAGGAAGCATATCCACCACAACTAGGAAGAACAAATTTTAGTAGTGTAGATAGCGGAAAACCAGGATTATATACAGGGACAGATGATCAAGGAACAACATACTACTTTAGTGGAGATGGAAGTAGTATGAATAACTGGGTAAATTTTGCAGGAAAACTTTGGAGAATCATAAGAATAAATGGAAATGGATCAGTAAGATTACTATATGCAGGAGATGGAACTAATGCATATGATTTAAGTATAGACTCTTTTAACAGCGGAGCTACTCATCCTCAAGCAGTAGGATGGAAATATACAAGTGGAGATAGTTTATCAACAAATCGAAAAAATAGTAAAAGAAGTAATGCATATTTATCTGTTGAAGGTTTTTACAATTTACAAATATTAAACAGTGGTCTAGCCGAATATATAGACACAGAAACCATATATTGTAATGACAGAAATATCGGAAGTGGAGCATATAGTATAACTAATGATTTTTCATACGCAGTAGATAGTAGAATAACTACAAATAATCCAACACCGACATTTAATTGTGGTCATGCAAGTGATAAGTTTACAACATTTGGACTAATGACGGCAGACGAAGTTGTATATGCAGGAGGAAAATGGTCTACAAATAATACCAAAGCATACTATTATTTGGCAAAAGACGGAATTAACAGTATAACAGGAAATGCTGGATGGTGGACAATGAGTCCATATAATTTCAGTATGATTGGGAGTACTGGATATGCATCGATGTTTATTGTGAGTGGATCAGGAAGTTATCCAGGAAATTTAGGTAGTTATAACGTTAGAAATTCACACGTGATTAGGCCGGTAATATCATTAAAATCGAGTGTAATAGTAACTAGAGGAAATGGTTCAGGAAACGATCCATATACTGTAACTTTACCATAAAAAATAAACTGATTTTAAAGATAACTTTAGAGTCAGCTTTTTAAACATAAAAAAGGATAGCCCCCCTGAGAGCTATCCGGAAAAAAGAATAAAAAGGGGTTGGCTAGTGTGATACTAGCACCAATTCGCCTAAAGTGAATTGGTAAGTCTATATACTAAATGAAAAGAGCAAAAAAGTCAACAACTTTTTGAAGAAATTTTAATAAAAAACAAAAAAGTTCTTTAAATAGTACTTAAAATCAAAAAACAAACTAATAACAATTGACAAAAAAATGTTTGTTCAGTAAAATGTAAATTAAGGGAGAATAAAAATGAACTTAAAAACACTAAAAGGACTAGGAGAAAAAAACGAAAAATTATTAAATTCACTTAACATAAAAAGTATAGAAGACTTAATCGAGCATTATCCTTATAGATACATAGAATATAAAATAGAAGACATAAATCAAAAAGAAAATGGAGAACAAGTAACGGTAATAGGAGATGTAGCTAGCCAACCGATAACAAGGTATTTCAGAGCGAAACTAAATAGTCTTAACTTTAAAATAAATAGTAGAAGAAAACTGATAAACATAACATTATATAATCGAGCATTCATGAAAAATCATATAACAATAGGAAAAACAATAACAGTAATAGGCAAATATAATGAAAAGAAAAATCAAATAGTCGCAACCAATGTAATATTCAACAAAATAGAAGAAGGAAAAATAGAAAGTGTCTATCACTTAACACAAGGAATAAATAACAAGCAAATGACGAAATACATAGACAATGCTCTTAAACTAAAACACGAAATAATAGATTACATACCTAGTGAATATCAAGAAAAATATAAATTCTTAGACAAAGAAAAGGCAATAATGTCAATCCATCATCCAATAAACATATATTCAACAAAAAAAGCAAAACTAAGATTAATATATGAAGAACTATTTGTATTCATGTTCAAAATAAATTATTTAAAATATGTAAAAACAAAAGAAAAAAACAAAACTCCAAGAAAAATAGAATTAATCGAACTACAAGATTTTTTAGGTACTCTTCCATTTGAACTAACAGAAGACCAAAAAAAAGCCATAAATGAAATACACAAAGATTTAACTGGTAACAGTAGAATGAATAGACTTATTTGCGGAGATGTCGGAAGTGGAAAAACAATAGTAGGTATCACTGCTGCATATGAATGTTATTTGTCTGGATATCAAACAGCTTTAATGGCGCCAACCGAAATTTTATCAGCACAACACTATGATAATATTTCTAATCTTTTAGAAAATACAAATATGAAAGTCGCACTTTTACTTGGAAGTACTAAGAAAAAAGAAAAAGATGAAATATATCGAAAATTGGAAGAAGGAGAAATTGATTTATTAATCGGAACACATTCCCTTATAAGTGATAAAGTGAAATTTAAAAATTTAGGACTAGTAATAACTGATGAACAACATAGATTTGGAGTACATCAACGCAATTCGTTAAGAAATAAAGGAGACCTTCCAGATATATTATATATGTCTGCAACGCCAATACCTAGAACATACGCTCTAACTATATATGGAGATATGGACGTATCACTAATAAAAACTAAGCCTTCTGGTAGAAAAGAAATAAAGACAATCATAAAAAGTACTAAAGAAATAAAAGATGTTTTATATATGATGCTTGAAGAGATAAAAAAATCTCATCAAATCTATGTTGTCACACCACTTATTGAAGAAACAGAAAAAAGTGAATTAATAACTGTAAGTGAATTAAAAGACAAGTTAGACATAGCATTCAACAGCAAAATAAAAATATCATTACTACACGGAAAACTAGAAAAAGAAGAAAAAGAAAAAGTTATGAAAGACTTTAAAGATGGAAAAACTAAAATATTAGTTTCAACAACAGTTATAGAAGTAGGAGTAGATGTACCTAATACTACTATGATGGTTATATTTAATGCAGAAAGATTTGGCTTAGCTACATTACACCAATTACGAGGACGAATAGGAAGAAATAGTTTTGAAAGTACTTGTATACTAATAGGAAGTAAAAATAATAAAAGATTAAAAGTTTTAAGTGAGAGTTCAGATGGATTTTACATAACTGAAAAAGACTTTGAAATGCGGAAAGAAGGAGATTTATTTGGTCAAAGACAAAGCGGAGAACAATCATTTAAATTGGCGGATATAAAGAATGATTTTAATATTTTATTACAAGCAAAAGTAGATTCTGAAGAATTTCTAATAAAAAACATACAAAATAACTTTAAAAATAACGAAAAATATTATAAAATAATAAACGAAATCAAAAGTTTAGATTAGGAGTGATAATTATGGGAAGAGCCCATGAAGTTAGAGCAGCCTCAATGGCAAAAACAGCAGCAGCTAAATCAAAATTGTATTCTATATATGCAAAAGAAATTTATAGAATAGCAAAAAGTGGAGGTGCTAATCCAGAAGGAAACCCCGCATTAAAAAGAATAATAGAGAAAGCGAAAAAAGAACAAGTACCTGCAGATGTAATAAACAGGTCAATTGACAAAGTAAATAAAGGTGTAGAAGAAAATTATACTGTTTGCGAATATGAAGCATTTGGACCAGGTGGAAGTAACATGATAATAAAATGCTTAACAGATAATGTTAATAGAACTGTAGCAAGTATTAAAACTGTAGCCAATAAGACAGCAGCAAAAATTGCAGGGCAGGGTGCAGTGTCATTTATGTATGAAAACTTATGTGTTCTAGGAATAAAAGGGCACACAGAAGATGAAATCATGGACGTTTTATTTAATGCAGAAGTTGAAGTAAATGATATAGAAACTGATGGAGATATGTTATTAATATATTCTGAACCAAGTAATCTTACAAATATGAAACAAGTGCTAGAAGAATCATTTAAAGGAATTAATTTTGAAGTAGATGAAATAGGAAAATATGCAAAAGATATGGTTACTTTAGAAGGAGAAGACTTAGTTGCATTTAATAAGATTTTAACGATGTTAGAAGAAGTTGATGATGTAAGCAATATATATCACAATGTGAATTTGTAAACGTATGGTTTACGCTTAAGAAAAAATTGATTGACTTTTTCATAAAAACAGTATATTATTAAATTAGCATAGTAGAGAAAATACTATGCGAATTCGCTCTTACGATTTTAAGGTGAGAGTGTATTCAACCAAAACCCCCTGAAATCCCAGTCGAAAGGCTGGGATACTTTGTTTTTAAGGGTTCCAATCCTTCCTATATATGTATTAGGTACCCATTTTAATTTAAATTGTCGATAATGTTTATTATTTCATTCATTTGATTTTTAAATAGGTGAGAATATGTGTTTAATGTCTCATCTATTTTTGTATGTCCTAGATATTTTGCAACTACATTTATTGTTGCAACACTATTTATAAGTAGTGATGCACAACTATGCCTAAAATCGTGTATTCTAATTTGTTTAACTTCTGCTAACTTACAATTTTTATTCTTTCTACATCTTATTTTGCCATTTGTAATAGGCTCAGTATCTCCAAATACATACCAGCTATTATTAAATCCATAATGATTACTAGAAACTTTATATAGTTCTTTTAAATCATTTAGTAAAACTTTCGGTACAGGGATATTTCTAACACTTGATTTTGTTTTAGGAGTAGTAACCATATAAAATTTATCTTCATCTCCTCTAGTTGCCACAACATTTTTATTTACACTTAAATAATTATTTTTAAAATCAATATCATACCAAGTAAGTCCTCGAAGTTCTCCACGCCTTAAACCACAATAATATAAAGTTTCATACATAGTTTTATATAATATGTCATCTTCTACTGCAATGAACTTTTTAAACTCATCATAAGTAAAGAATAACATTTCTTTAGGCATTTCATTTGGGTTTGTAAAATTAGTCATTTTATTATAAGTTGCAGTAAAATTAAAATTGTACCATTTAGTAGCATAGTTTAATAATTTTTTAAAGAATTTAAATAGATGATTTTTATGATTCGTTGTATAACCATAAGAATTAATCTCTTTTTTCCATTTTTCAAAGTGTTCAATATTAAAATCCTTTAGTTTTACATTTTCTAGATTTTTAAAGAATTTTTGCCTATCTCTATAAGTCTTTAAAGTAGTAAATTTCACTTTATCTTCTTTATAAGCATAGAAGAGAGTATATAAATCTTTAAAAGTCATATTACGATCTTTATCTGCTCGTTCAGTATTCATTGTTAAAAACTCTCTTTCGGCTTTTAAAGCCTCTGGTTTCGTAAAAAACTTATTTGACTTATATTTCTTCCTAGTTCCATCTAAATTCTTTACATAGTCATAAAATATCCATTTGCGACCATCTTTAGTCCATTCAGACTTATCTAATTGTTTAACTGCCATAGTCATTCCTCCTCAAAACTATTGCTTTCAAATAAAGGTTCCTTATATATAGCAGTATAAATTCTTTCTGCACTGGTTCTTCTAGATTTAATAGTGAGTCCTAATTTTTCTAACTTTTCTTTGTTATTCGCAAGTAATTTACCAAACACAGGTGGTGTAATATTTAAATTTAACTTACTTACCATTTCTGATATTTTAAAAGTAAATTCTTGCTTGTTAATCGCATATTTTAAGAATTGTATTAAATTATCATTTAACTTATCTTCAGTATCTTCATCAATAGAAAGTATAAGATTATCGTTTCTTTTTAAAATATAGTCTTTACTAGGATAATCTCTACTTTCATATTTTAGATAGAAAGTTGATTTGATATTTTCATCTTGTTTGAGGGCTATTTTACCATCAACACAAGTATCTATTGCTGTACTACCCAAAGATTTACCTTTACGGTTTAAATGATGAACTAATATAATAGAAACATTATATTTATTACATAGATTTCTGATTTGTGGAAATATATTTTGACTCATATCTTGATAGTTATTTAAATCATAGTTATAGCCAAAATTAATTCCATTAAACATATCTATAAATACAAGTTTTCCATTATGTTTTTCAGAAAAGTTCATAATTTCTTTTTCAACCCTTATAATACTTAATTGTGTAGAGTTTTCTTCTGGATAAGTATAAAAGAAATCATCACTATTTAATTTACAATTCATAAGTTCAGTGCGACTTATTGTTTCACTAGGATTCATCTCTGTGCTTAAATAAAATACAGGTGTTTTATTCGTTTTTAAATCCAGAAAAGAAATACCATTACAGATTGAATTTGCTATTTGAAGAGACATAGCGGATTTACCAACTTTGGCTTCTCCAAGCAAGCAATATAAACCATTTTCTCTAATCATATCTTCAATGATATAATTTATATCGACAATACTATTTCTTAATTCTTCTATTGTTTTCATATAATCCCTCTCTATAAATTTTCTTTCGCCATTTTTTCTAAATAATTAATATTTATTTTCAGTTTATTAACGACTTCAATCATTGGTAATCTGTTATTAGGAAGAGTGTAGCCTTGACTTATTAAATCTTGTTTTATCTCTTTCCTAAGTTTAACTGCATTATTTTTACCTATTTCAGCAAGGCGCATTAAATCATCAAGATTACACCATTGCTTTGAAATAAGTTTTAATGTTTCTCTAGCATCCATATTTAAGTGTTCCTCCTTTCGTTAGACTCTAGATATAAAAATATCTATGTATATGGATTACCAATAAAGAAAAGAATTATATATGTGAGTTATACTCACAATAATATATTATCATACAGATTTAATTTAAGTCAACACTTTTTGTGATTAAAACTCACAAAAATATTGTTTGATAATCAAAATTGTGTTAAAATGGTAGTAGATGAGTAAATGAGGTGTAGTTGATGGAAAATAAAACTTTAGCCAGTGTAGTAAAGAGTGCTAGAGAAAAAATAGGAATATCACAAAGGGAATTATCAAGAAGAACTGGGATAGATAACAATACACTAGCAAAGATAGAAAAAGGTGAAAGAAAGAAACCAAATGTACTATCTTTAAGAAAATTATCTATGGTATTAGGCATTGATGTGAAAAAATTAATGAAATTATGTGATTATACCAAAGAAGAAATTGAAATAATTGATAACAAAATCTATACAAATATTGCAATTAAGAATGATGATTCATCAATTACATTGATAGATGAATACATAAAAAATTTCAAATATGATATTCTTGCTAAAGAAATCTTGTTAGATTTTATAAATAAAAATGATTATAAAAAGATAGAAAAATATGAAAAATTAAAACAAACTGAAAAAAATAAAGTAGATAAAGCATTTAAAAATATAGTTAATACCATTAATGAAGATATTGAAAAAAGGGAATATGCTATAGTACATATTGATGATAATAAGACTAAAAAATAATTATTTTTGGTTAGCAATGACAGTGTGACAAGAGATAAATACTCTAGGGTAGAGTCTATTATAAATGTCACGCTTGTCATCGGCTGTAAAACTGTGTATTAGCCAGCACTGCAAATGTACTCTCGCCATTTACAAAAATATGGGATTCATCCCAAACCCTACAAAAAGGAGGATTAAATAAAATGATTGATATAGAAAACATTAAAGACAAGGTAAGTAGTCTTTCTAAGAAACTTCCTAGTCTAAATATTGATAGTATTTTTTTAGAACAAGATGGAAGATTAGATAAAATTTTTTACAATGAAGAATGTTTACATGAACTAAGAAGTTGTTCAAAACTATTAGTGGCAATGGCTATTGGAATTGCAATAGATAAAGAGATGATAACACTTGATACTTATATTTATCCATCTATTAAAGGTATTCTTGATGTTAGAAGTGAAAGTAATTTAGAAAAAATCAAAAAATGGAAAATTAGAAATTTATTAACTCATACTACTGGTTATGAGTCACAAATGATGTCAGAAAGATATATAAAAGATATTGATGAAAATACATTACTTGATTATGCGCTTAATTATGATATACCTTATAATGTTGGAACAAGATTTGCTTACAATAATGTAGAACCATTTGTATTATCAGTATTTTTTCAAGAAAATTTCGGAATAAACTTATCTGATTTTATAAACGAAAATATATTTAAAAAATTAGATATTAAAGAATATAAATGGGATAATTTTGGAAGGTATTGTCCTGCTTCAACAGGGCTTTATCTTAAACATAGTGATTTTCATAAAATTGGTAAATTATTATTAAACAATGGAAAATACAATGACATTCAAGTAATACCAGAAACTTGGATAAATGAAATGTGTACATTACAACTAGAAACACCTTCTGCATTTAAGCCTGAAAGAGTATTTCCAAAAGTTGGTGTTGGTTATTATACATTTATCTCAACCAATAATTATATTTTTAGAGATGGAGCAGATGGGCAATATATTATATTAAATAAAGAGAGAAATATTTTAATAACAATAATGTCACGAGAAAAAGATATGAAAAATGTGACAGAAGTTTTAAGAGATTTAATATAGGAGGAAAATTGATGAGTAAAGAATATTTTGATATATTAGATGAAAATGGAAATAAAACGGGAAAAATAAAATTAAGAAATGAAGTGCATAGAGATGGAGATTGGCATAAAGGGGTTACATATATGGATTATAAACGATAAAGGTGATATTTTATTACAAAGAAGATGTGCAACAAAAGATAGTAATCCAAATATGTTAGATATATCTAGTGCGGGACATTTAACAGCAGGGGATGAGTCATTATCTGGAGCGATAAGAGAACTAAAAGAGGAGTTAAATTTAGATGTAAAACCAGAGGAACTACAATTTATCAAAACTTTAAAAAGAAATTCTAAATATACTTCGACATTTATAAATAATGAATTTGATGACTTATATATTTTAAGAACAACAAAAAGTATAGATGATATAAAATATCAAGAAGAAGAGATATCAGAAATATTTTTTGTTCCATATAAAGAATTTAAAAACATGGTAGAAAATAAAAGAGAAGATTTATTAAGACACGAAGAAGAGTTTGAAATATTATTTAATCTTTTTGATGAGGAGTTTGATAATTAGAAAATGATCTTATAAAAAATAATGTGTTAGGAGATGGTAAAGTGTCAAAGTGGTATGATAAACCTACTAAAATTTTATCAATGAAAAAAGATATTGATTATGTTATGTGTATTGATGAAAATGGTAGTAGCAGTAATTTAACTTATGTATTAAAACAAATATCAAATGAAAAAGAAATATCAGAAGATGATAAATACTTTACTATTACTGGCTGTATTTTTACAAAAGAAGAATATATGAACTCAAGGAAAATCATAAAAGCATTAAAAAATAAATATTGGGAAAATGGTATGTTTTATGATAGTAAATTTAAACGAGAAAAAGCAGTATGTTTTCATTCGAGAGATATAAGAAAACACGATAATTGTTTTAATGATAGTGTTATAAATTATAATGAGTTTATGATTGATTTAACAGACACTATGAAAAACATACAATGTAAAATAATTTCAATCAGTATAAATCTTTATGAATATCTGAAAAAAGGTTATACTCACAACGTTTATAATGTAGCATTTGATTTTTTATTAGAAAGATATATTTACGCTACTGAAAATAATAAAAAAGGTGTAATCATGCTTGAAGCAAGAGGTAAAGATGAGGATAGTGAATTATTAGAACACATTAGTAAAGTTATCACTAAAACAGGTACAAAGAAGATTAGTTCAAGGGAACTAAAAACTAAAATAGATGGAGTATATTTTAATCCTAAATGGAATGAAGAATATAGTTCTACTTATGTTGGACTAGAAATAACAGATTTGTTTTCATATCCAATTCATAAATATGTTAAAAGAAATACCAAAGATAAGGCATTTCTAACATTTGAAAATAAAATAGTTGGATATCCAAATTATAAAAATAAGGGAATAAAAACATTCCCTTAAAACAAAAAAAATAAGAACTGGATAAACCAGTTCTTACCGTCCGCGATACCACGAACCCCAAGCAAACTTAATTGCTTTTGACATATTTAATATAGCAAATAAATGATTATTTGTCAATACTATGTCTTTAATAGTATATATAAAAGTTGAATGAAATATGCAAAATTTAATTTGATATATGAATTTTTATATCAATAAAATATTTCCGAAATATGGAAAAAACTTAATTTATATGATAAAATAGTTTTAATAAAAAGGGCTAGTATAGACTTAAATGTTTTTCTTGCCCTTTTTTTCTTGAAGTAGGTGTTTGCTATATGAGTGAAGAAAAGATTAAAAATTTATTAATCAGTAATGATTTATTGTTTAATCAATTATATATTTTTAGTTGTGAATTTGATATTTTACCAAAGAAAAAACATAATGCTATAGCAATTAAATATGTTGATTTACAGGAATGTAGAGAAAAGTTTATTGAAGAATTATCTTATATTATTCAAGATTGGGTTTATAATAGAAAAAAGTATAAGGCATTGGTTGACAAGCAATTGCGTAAAGATGATAATGAATATAGGGCACACGCATATGTTATGAAAATGATTAAAGAAAAATTTCGACGAGATAAAAAGAATGATTTAATTCTACAGGGACAATTCGGAGAATTGTTATTATATGCAACCATTCAAAAGTTTTTTGGAGCTGTACCAATTTTAAGAAAAATGCCAATTACTACATCAACGAAACACGAAAGGTATGGTGCGGATGCAATTCATTATAAATACGAAGGAGGAAAAAATTTAATTTATTTGGGAGAGGCAAAAACGTATGAAAGTGATTACCAGTTCAATAATGCATTAAAAGCCTCTTTGGAAAGTATAATGGACACATATGATAAACATAAAAGTGAAATAGAAAGATATAGTTTTGACGATTTCATAGATGAAAATCTAATAGATATAGCTCAAAAATATAGTGATTCAACGTTAGAAAATTGTGAAGTTCATTTGGTATGCATAGTAACATATAATGAAAAAGCAAAAATAAATCAAATAAACGAACAGGAAATAAAGAGTTCCATCGAAAAAATTATAAAAGAACGATGCGCTAGCTATAAAAAGGATAATTTTAATGATTATAAAGATAAAGGTATTTTTAATAGAGTAAATTACATATTTTTCCCAGTTTGGGAGCTCGATAAATTGTTAAAATTATTTGGAGAACAGATATGATGAAAAAAGTAATTAATAAGAAACAATTGTTAAATTATTGGTTAAGAGTAGAACATATTAATATTGGCAAAAGGTTGGGATTTATTAATTTTAATGATATCAATATAACAGAGGATATTATATACTCTAGTTTGCACCTATTAGATAAAATGTCCTTACTAAAACCTACAGAACAAGATAAATCATTAATAATTTCGGTATCAGCATTAATGTGGGAATATATTCCTGAAAAATTTAATTTGATTAGTGAATATCTAATAAAAATTTTATCTAGAATTGGATATTCCCCATCAAGTATAATCATAGATAGGGAATATGATAAAGAAAATAGACACTATTCTGCTATGAATAGTATTTTTACAGAAGCCTCAATTGTTGTAAATCAGTTGAGAAATCAAGTAGAACTTAATAATAATTTTTATGTTCTAAGTGACTTTCAAAAAGAAATCTGGGAAAAAATAGATAAAAATAAAGTTTTGGGAATATCAGCTCCAACTTCTGCTGGTAAGTCATATATAATTTTATTAAAGACAATTGAGTTAATGCAAAAAAATGACTGTGATATTGTATATATCGTTCCTACATTGAGCTTAGTAAATCAAGTTTATTCCGATTATAGTGATATGCTAAAAAATAATGATATAAATGATACAAGAATATTCATGTCTTATAGTGAGGATATTGATGACTCTGTAAATAAAATATTTGTCGTTACTCAAGAAAAATTAATAGATATTTTTGATAGTAATGAATATAAATTTAGAAGAAAAGTAATTTTAGTTGTAGATGAAATTCAAAATATCGAACATGTTCAAGAAGATGATGAAATTAGGTCTAAAGTTTTATATGATGTATTAAATGAGTTTAAAAATAGTGATTTGGCTTTTAAAATAATTTTTTCTGGTGCTAGAGTAAATGATATAGATGAGTTAGCAAATCAGGTTTTTAATGTTAAAATAGCAAATAAGATTGAAACAAAAACAAGTCCTGTTCTAAGTATAACCTATTCTGTTATTAAGAAAGAAAAAGAATTTTATTTGAGACAATATGTTTCGCTAAAGAAAAAACCTACAGAAATTTTAATAGAAAATAGTAATAAAATTTGTATTGGTAAAACATCTTATACTAATGAAGTATATCAATATATTTCCAATATAGTTAAATGTATGAATACTAACAAGAATATTATATTTTCGCCAACCGTAAATCAAGCACGAAAAATAGCTCTTAATTTGGAAATTTCAGAAAGTAGTATTGATAGATTATTAGAAGAACTTATATTATACTATGAAGATACTGTTCATAAGAATTATGGATTATGTACTACTTTAAAAAACAATATAGCATATCATCACGGTAAAATGCCACAACATGTTAGAAGAACAATAGAAATAGCAATGAAACAAGGTATTATTCAAAATCTGGTTTGTACAACTACAATGATTCAGGGCGTAAATTTACCTGCTCAAAATATTATTGTTAGAAATCCTTACTTATTTACTAAAAGGAAAACAAATGTGAAAAATTTAACTAGTTATGAAATGGCAAATTTAAGAGGAAGGGCAGGCAGATTACTGAAGGATTTTGTAGGAAGAACCTTTGTTTTAGACGAAAATTCTTTTGCCGAAGTTGAAGAATACGATGAAGATAATCTATTTAATGATACAGAAAAAAATATTGATTGCACCTATGCAACAAAGTATCATGAATATGAAGATGATATAAATGAATCGTTAGAAACAAATGAATTAATAAATAGTGTTGAACAAAAGCATGGCTTTTGGGTAATCTATATACGACAAACAATTTTAAAAAATCCAGAAAAAGCAAAGGAAATATTAAAAAATGTTGGTATTGAACTTGAGGATAATGAGATATCATCCATTTCAAGAGATTTATCACGATTAAAAGTCCCAAAAATAATTTGTTCTAAAAATAGATATTGGGATCCATTAGTATTGAATAAGCTATATCAAGATAATAGATTTAAACTTCCTACTGGGGCTAGTGAAGAAAATTTACAAAGTAAATTAGTAGAAATATTAAAAATTTTAAGAGAAGATAGTGATTATTCGTATTATTTTGAAAAGCAAATACCATCTAAATATAGACGCGGTGGTATGATCCGTATTTTATGTTCAAATGCCGAAAAATGGTTGAAAAGTAAATCATTAAAAGAAATATTAAATCGAGATTACAAAGAAGATCGAGATATTTCAGAGAGTATTGATGCAAATATAGAAATGCTACAAGATGTTGTTTCATATAGTTTACCTTTATTATTAAAACCTTTATATGATATATTTGAACCGGAAAGTGCCTTTTTAAGTTTCTTACAAAGTGGTTCATATATTCCAGTGGTAAGAACTTTAATAGAATGGGGAATACCTAGAGAAACAGCAATATTTCTACATTCAGAATATTTAGAAAAGGTTGACTTTATTGGCGAAAACAAATATGATAATCTGCGTAATGAACTTATAAATATTAAAAACAAAATACCTTATTGGATTAAGGAGCAACTTGTAGGTATTATATATTAAAGAAATATGTAAAAAATAAGCATTAATATTTATATTATTATCATTTGTTTTCCAAAGGGTATGAGATTTCCCATACTAGAAAATCTTGCGGGAGTAAGTTTTCAGTGCTTGCGAGACAAAGATTTTACTCCTAAACGACATTTTAAAAGCACAATCTATTATTTAGAAAGTGCTTATTTTTTACATATATTTTTCAATTTTTAGTGGATTATCATTTACTATTTTGAGATTAAATTTAATTTTTAGAATCTGTTTTATTTGTGGTATTAAAGAATTAATTTCGCAATTCACATTAAATATATCGATTGCAGAATTAATATGATTATATAATGGACAATCAGATAAACAATCTCTGCTATATCCATTTGCTAGATAAAATGCTATTGTATCTGGAATAACATAGTTAATCATATATTCATTATAATTATCATAAAAAGGTAGAAGTACCTCTTCAAATTCTTTATCAGTTATATCTTCTTTACCTTTAATCATATTGATTCTCCATAGATAAGTTCTTTTAGAACAATCTCTTCAGCATTATTTTTATAGTTATTCATTTTTTGTACCCATAGCATTTGATTGGTTGCTTTCAATTCTTCAGTAATAGTACCATCTAATCTAGCAAGTTCATTAATTAGATAATTAACTTTATCTTCTGATTCTTTACTCACTGAAAAAAGATGATCATACAATTTATCTTGCATTAATAATTGTTGATATAGAGCATTCTTATTCTTTTTCAGATAGTCTAATCTCATTAATCCATATTTATTTAGATTTTCATTTTTTCTTGGTTTTAAAGTAAGATTTGGTAATAGATAATCACCATATTTAGTATAAGTTATTTCCATAATATATTTCCTTTCATTTATAAGAAGAATATAAGTAGTAATATTATCGCATTTAGGTACCCAAATAGGTACTCAAACTATAAAATCGAGTAATATAATTTAATTTTTATTAATCTAAAACGATTTATAATTGCTTAAAATATAAGGAAATAAAAAGCAATAATTAATTTTATATGCAATAAATTTTAGCCCCCTGAAGATAGGCCGTAAGGCCTATCACTTTTATTTTATCCCATAAATAAAGGGATTGCGAGATTTTAGGCGACATTTTCAAAATTTTAGGCGACAATTAGGCGACATTTAGTCTAAAATGTGATAGAATTAATGCGATTAGTATTTAGCATTTAATGTATGTATTGAAACAAAAGAACTTGTTGAAAAACATTTAATAAGAAAAATGACAGGAAAATTAGAAGTGCCAATCCCAAAATTTGCTGTCATTTATAAATTAGTCAGTCGCGACTGACTAATTGAAAAGTAGAGGTGTAATATAAATGAAAAAATTTGATTTAGAAGCGACAGAAGAAAATTTGAAATTAACTTTAGAAAAAGATGTATTAGGAAGAAATTCGAATTTAATAATGTTGGCAAAACTTATATCTAATATTGATGAAAATATTATAATATCATTAGATGGAAAATGGGGTAGTGGGAAAACGTTCTTTATTAAACAATTTCAATATTTAATTGAAAAAAGTGAAGAACCTGAAATAATAAATGGTGTTGATAATTCAGCAATATTTCAAAAATTAAAAAGAGAAAATTTAGTTGTCTATTATAATGCTTGGGAAAATGATGACCATGAGAATCCTCTTGAATCTTTAATTTATAATATATTAAATGAATATTCAGAGAAAAAAGACCAATTAATTGACTTTGAAGAATTTAAGGAAATATTAAAACCATTTTGCCGAGATGTTTTAAAAGTTGTAAGTGGTGGATTATTTGATATAAATAATTTTGATAATATGAAAAGCTTTAAAGATTTAGCAGAAAGTATTACCACATCGGAAGAAAAGAAAAAGAAGTTTAATAAATTAATTAATAGCATTTTGGTTGATAATCAAAGGTTAGTTTTAATTATTGATGAATTAGATAGATGCAAACCAACTTTTGCTGTTAATATGCTTGAAACTATTAAACATTTTTACAATAATGATAAAATAACTATTATTGTTTCGACTAATAATTTAGAATTATCTAATACCATAAAAAACTTTTATGGCAATGATTTTAATGGTTATGGATATTTAAATAAGTTTTATGATACAGTTATAAATTTAGAGATTGAAGATATAAAAATGTATTTACAAAATCAACTCGATTTTTGTTATAAAACCTATTTGCCACATGATATGTCTTATTTGATTTTACAACATTTAGGCTTTTCGTTAAGGGAGTGTAATAAATATATTCTGTTATATAAAATGTTAAGAAATTATATTGAAGATGAACCTGTTTTTGACCGAAAAAAAAGTTATTTATTCTCTAATCTATTTTTACCATTGGCAATAGCACTAAAAATAAAAGATATAAGATTATATAATCAATTTATTAGCAAGAATGGAAGTAGTATTATTAAAAATTTTTTAAGTAATATGGTAGATAATACTGATTATGAAGGTTGGATAAAGGAACTTATAGAAAATGAAGAAGAAGACTATAAAGAACAAATAATAAAGAAATATAATTCTATGTTTAATTCTAATGATTATTCATACGATAGATTTCCTTTCTTTGATGCATTATCCTTGTTAGGAACACGTTTAAAATTGAATGATACAGAGGAGTAAAGATTATATGGAAAGAATGAATATAAAATGGAATTACACTAACAAAATAGTAAATGATTTATTAAAGATTAATCAAGCAAAAGAATTAGTTGATTTACTAGAACTGCCAGTATCAATTGAAGAAGAAATCAAAAAGGAATCAATTGCTAAAAGAGTTCATTATTCTACTAAAATTGAGGGAAACAACTTAAACTTAAATGAAGTAAAAGAAGTTATTGAAAATAATAAGGAATCTCATGAAAGAAAAGTTTTGGAGGTTAGAAATTACTATAATGCTTTAACGTATTTAAATAAGGAAGCAGAAAATAATAATACCATAACAGAAGATTTAATTCTTAAAGTACATAATTTAGTTTTTGGCAAGCATTTAACCTATAAAAATAGTTATAGGAAAGATCAAAATGTTGTAGCAGATTCCTTAACAGGTACAATTGTATATATGCCACCTGAAGCCAAAGATGTTGCAAATTTAATTAAGCAAATGATTAAAGAATTTAATTCTAGGGATTCTAAAGATATTCCTATTCCAATAAAAGCAGGTATTTTAGCTTATGAATTTGTTACCATACACCCTTTTTGGAATGGAAATGGTCGTTGTTCAAGATTACTTGCGACATATATCTTGAAAGCATATCATTATGATTTAAAAGGATTCTATGTTATGGAAGAATTTTATGACAAGAATATAGATGAATACTATAATTCTTTGCAAATGGGATTACATCATAATTTCTATTTTGGAAGAAATGAAGCTGATATTACAGAATAGCTAGAATATTTTATATCTATTATGGCAAACACTTTTGAAGCAGTTGGTAATCGAGTAAAAGAAATTTACAAAAATAGTCAAGAAGAAATGAATATAATAGATACATTAGACAAAAGAGAAAGATGGGTAGTTAATTATATAATTACTAACAATAAAATAAAAGCCAAAGATATTGCCAATCATTTTAAAATCAATTTAGATACTGCTAATAACTGGATTAAAAAATGGACTCAAAAAGATTTTTTAAAGAGATTAGATGATAAGCAAATTAGAAATGTTGACTATATTTTAACTGATAAATATGTCAAAAATTTGAAATAAGCCGAAAATAAGCCGAAATTTAACCGAAAATAAGCCGAAATGAAAGGATTTAAAATAATGAAAACAATTAAAACAATTGATTTATGGACTGAACAACACGAAAATCACTACGAATGCTTTAATGGAGCATTTGTAGATGGCTTTGAGAATACTAAAACTCCATATGATGAATATAAAATTATTAAGAATTGTAATTGCATTATTAATGTCAATCAAAATGACATTTAAAATTAAATAAACCAAAATTTAATAGTCCCCTGAAGGAGCTGAGAGGCTCCATTTTGTTTGTTTTAGTAGGCTTGTCCGTAAACTATAAATTAGCAGTTTCAAACTCTTTGATAAAAGAATTTACATGTTCTACCGCTATTCTTATCTTAGATACTTCTATGTTATACTATCTCTCTATTTCATTTAATTTATGATTTTTACTTGCTCTTGTAGATATTATACTATTAGAATGTATCTTATCTATTCCCATATATCCTTTATCTACAAATATTGTATTTTCTTTAATGTGTATATTTAAATATTTTAAAGTCATGCTCGCTTCCCTTAATAAAATCAAGCGAATAAATAAGATGTGTGTCAGCGCCAATTTCAACTTGAGTTTTGATGGAATAAAACTTCTTTTTTCCAGAGTACCATTCTTCTTGATTCTTTTCTGGTCTATCAATTCTAGATTCTGTTATATCATAAATTCTGCTTTCTGAATTATCATTTATATTTTCAGTTTTATTTGGCAATGAAAAATTGTTGTCACCCATTAAAACTTTAGCAGTCCATTTAATTATAGGAGATATAGAATTTTTAGATACATCATATTCTATAGCAAGTACCTTTGAGAAAGATATTGTCTATAATATTTAAGTGTTATTTCAAGTCGTTCTCTAGGAGTAGGACCATCTTTTCTTCCACCATTTTTATGTTCCTCATTATATGAGTTATTCACAATTTTTTCCATAATTTCAAATGTTTTTTACACCAAAAACTACTAGATAATCTTCATCTTTATATTCTTTTACTTTCACAATTCAAAATAACCTCTATTAATTCGTATTTAACAATTCGTTTTTTTACTAATTTTCTAGACTTTTTTAGTTTACGGACAGACCTAGTTTATAATAATTTATTGTAGAGTTACTAAAATTTAAAGAAATCTATATTAGTTTATAAAAAATCTATAATTTTTGGTAGTTGAAATTAAACTAAATTGCCACATTCGATTGACTTGTGCGGTAATTTAGTTTAAAATTATATATTAAGAGGTGATTAAATTGATATTACTTTATAAAGAACTTATTAAGCAATATAAAAGCGATTATGAAATAAAAAAATTAATTAAAGTAGGTAAAATTTTCAAAATAGAAAAAGGAATTTATAGTGATAATAATAATGTAAACTATTTAGAAATATTAACTAAAAAATATCCTAATGCAATATTTACATTAGATAGTGCATTTTATTATCATAATCTAACAGATGTTATTCCAGAAAAGGAATGCCTTGCATTAAGAAGAGATAGTACTAAAATCAGTGATGACCGAGTTAAAGTTATATATTATAAAGATAAATTTTTTGAAATTGGTAAATCAATTCTTAGAGTAAATGGTGTCGAAATTAAAATATATGACAAAGAGAGAATGTTAATAGAACTAATAAGGAATAGAAAAACATTAGGATTTGATTATTATAAAGAAATTATCGGAAACTATAGAGAAATAAAAGATTCTTTAAATACTAAAAAAATTGCTGAATATATAAGTAAATTTGCAATAGAAGATTATTTATATGATGTCATTATGAAAGAGGTGTTTTAATGAATTTAAACAAGGTATTTAATGATTATTTAAATAATGGTTATTCTAATGCTAATGCTATATCCAAAACTTGCCAGGATATAATACTATCACAAATAAACAGCAAAAGCTTAAATAGAAATGTAACAATTAAAGGTGGAGTAGTAATGATGGCCATTTCTAAAGATAAAAGAAGAGCCACACAAGATTTAGATATTGATTTTATAAGGTATTCTTTAGATGATATAGCAATAGCATCCTTTATAGAAAAATTAAATGATAAAGATATTAAAATAAAAATTACTTCACCAATAAAAAAGCTTCATCATCAGGACTATGACGGTAAAAGAGTTTTTATTGAAATATCTGATAATTTCGGAAATGTTTTTCCTACAAAACTAGATATAGGTGTACATAAAGACATAGACATAGAGCAAGATGAATTGTGTTTTGATTTAGGTAACTATTCTAAAACTGTAATGTTGCTTGCAAATTCTAAAGAACAAATATGTGTAGAAAAAATAAAATCTCTATTAAAGTTTGGCATAACGTCAACAAGATATAAAGATATTTTTGATATTTACTACTTATTCAATACTAGTAATTTTAGTACTAGTCGTTTTTTTAAATACTTAGATAAATTAGTATTTAAAGATACTTTAATAGATGAAAACGACATAATTGATTTAAAAAGCAGTCTAGAGTCTATACTTTATAATAACAAATTCAAATCTATGATTAGTGTGGCAAGAAATAATTGGCTCGAAATATCTATTGAAGAAGCAATAACATCAATTTTAAAATTCGTTTCATCATTGGAGTTAGTTGGAGTATAACTTATGAGTGATAATGAAATCATAAAATTAATAAATATAAAAGAGTTAGAAATAAGAAAACTGCAATGTGAAGTGGAATCATTGAAAAATCAATTAAGTAAGCCATCTATTAATAAAAATGAGGTATCTTTTAGTCGAGAAGAAAAAGTTAAAATCTTTATGAGTTATTTTAAAGGTAGAGATGATGTTTACCCATATTTATCAATAGATAAAAATAACCCTAACATTAAATATTATATTCCAGCATGCACAAATGAATGGAAAAAAGGCGTATGTAATAAAACAATGGGCAAAAAATGTAAGAATTGTAGGTACAGAGATAATAAACCTTTATCAAAGGAAACTATTTATAAGCATATGTATGAAAACAATCCAATTGGAATTTACCCATTGTTAGAAAATAATACTTGCTATTTTCTATCGTTAGATTTTGATAATAAAAATACAAATAATGATATTAAGAGTGATGTATTAACATTTGCTAGTATCTGTGATAAGTATGAAATTCCAATTGCTATAGAACGAAGTAGATCTGGTCAAGGAATACATATTTGGATTTTCTTTGATATAAATATTAAAGCAATAACTGCCAGAAAGTTAGGTAGTCTATTGCTGTCTAAGACTATGGAAATAAGTAATATTTCTATTTCATCATTTGATAGAATGTTTCCTAATCAAGACACGCTACCAAAAGGTGGATATGGAAATTTAATAGCTCTACCATTTCAAAATGAGCCATCAAAATATGGAAACACAATATTTGTTGATAGAAATTTTATTCAGATTAATGATGATCAAATACAATATTTAAATTCTATTCATAAATTAACAGAAACAGAAGTTTTTGAAAAAATTGAAAAGCTATCTAATGAAACTATCGATATTGGTCATGAGATAGTTGATATGAAAAAAGAAGTAAACGCTAAATGCAAAAATAATATAGAATATCCTAAAAGTATTAAGGTAATTTTAAATGATATGGTTTATATTGATAAAGCTAATCTTAACGGGGTTGTTAAAAATAGCTTTCGAAGGCTTGCGACTTTTGCTAATCCTGAATTTTACAAAAATCAAAAATTAAGAATGTCTGTATATAATATTCCGATGGTAATCGATTGTAGTAAAGAAGACGACAAATATTTGAAATTGCCAAGAGGAACATTTGAATACTTAGAAAGTTTGTGTAAAACGAATAATATTAAAATAATTAAAACTGATAAACGTTTTAAAGGGAATAAGATTGAAGTAGCTTTTAACGGAAATTTAAGAAATGAACAACTGAGTGCTCTTGATAACTTGCTAAAATATGATAATGGAATATTGTGCGCTCCGACAGGATTTGGTAAAACTGTTATAGGATGTAAAATAATAGAAGAGCGAAAAGTTAATACATTGATTCTGGTAAATAAAATACAATTGCTTAATCAGTGGAAAGATAGGATTAAAGAGTTCCTAAATATAAGTGAAGTTGGAGAAATAAGTGGTAAAAAGAAGAATATCACCAATATAATTGATGTTGCTAGCATAAAATCCCTATGGAATAATGGTGAAGTGCTAGATATTGCAAAAAACTATGGTATGATTATTATTGATGAATGTCATCATACAGCATCATATACTTTTGAACAATCAATAAATACTGGAAATGCTAAATATGTTTATGGTATTTCTGCCACTCCTGAAAGAGAAAATGGACATACACCAATTATAAAAATGCAATGTGGTGATATTAGGTATAAAGTAGATAGTTTGAAATTCAATAAAGAATTAAATATTCCAATGAAAGTAATTGTAAAGAGAAGCCATTTAAATTTTACTAATCCTAATATTGATAATTATGAATTAAATGAAATTAATGATTTAATAGCAAAAGATATTATACGTAGTGAAAATATTATTAAAGATATAAAGAGAGAATATGAAAACGGAAAAAATATTTTAGTCTTAACTGAACGTTTAGAACTTATGAACTACATTTATGAAAAACTAACTATTTATACAAATAATGTTTTCAAATATTATGGTGGAATAGGTAAAAAAGTGCTTAAACATTATGAAGAACTAACGAATCAAATCAATAAGCTTGGCAGTAATAAAATTATAGTTGCTACAGGATCGTATATTGGTGAAGGATTCGATGATTCAAAGCTTGATGTATTATTTTTAACTATGCCTATTTCTGGACAAACTAGAGTAACACAATATGCAGGAAGATTACATAGAAAAGATGACAACAAAAAAGAAATATTAATTTATGATTATATTGATGATAACTTTCCTAAAACTCGTAACATGTTTATAAGAAGAAAAAAGACATATGAAAAATTAGGTTATGATATAGTAGATGATAACGAACAACAGATAATAAAGACATAATTATTATTTCAAACATATATTAGGTAGTTAGAAATATATTCCGACTACCTTTTCAACTACCAAGATTTTAGAATTCATATAGTACTTGTTAAATTTAAGTGTTTTTAATCTTATTAAAATAAAGGCAAAAGTATTTAAATCAACTTTGAAGTGCATGAATACTAACCGCCCCACGAAGAGGACGTGATTAAATGTGTCCTCATTTTTGCCCTTGAATAAAGGAATTGCAAGGACTTAGGTGACATTCTCAAAAATCTAGGCGACATTTAGTCTTGAAAATAATAATATAAGGATGTACAAAAAAGGAAAAATAAAACTGCTACCTAAAATAGTATTAATAATACATAATAAATGTTATTTTATCAGAGATTTAAATTTTTAACTACGAAAAGTGCAGATATTATCTATACAATTATACACAAAAGAATCTAAAATACAATTAAATAATGTGTTTAATTAATTGGCCAGACGCGTCTGACTAATACAAGAAGGAGGATGTTCCATAAAAAACTTGCCATAAATCCATACATAGAGAAAAATGAATTAAATTGTAAATATAAAAAGTCTAAAAACTCATAAATTTATTAAAAATTTGAAACTTTTTAGACAAAAATTACGACTATTATAACGAGGTGAACAGAATGGTCGATCAAGAAACCTTAAAAAAATTTGATACTCTATATTATGCTACTTATGAAGATATCTTAAAATATGTCATAGTGAATTGCTCCAATATTGAAGACGTTAAAGATATTACGCAAAACATTTACCTAGAAGTCTTAAACAAAATAATAAAAAACAAAAATCTAAGTAAGTCATATGTTAAAGGTATAGCCAAAAATAAAGTAAAAGACTATTATAGATTCAATTATAAAAATAAAATAGTATCACTATTTACAAATATAAAAGATAAAAAAGACATCGACTTAATTGATACTATAAGCTCAGAAGTTGACATAGAAAAAATTATATTAAAAGAAGAGGACATACTTTTTATTTGGGAATACTTAAAAAAGCAAAAAGCAGTTATCTCAAAAATATTTTATCTTTATTACTACCAAGAATACAATATAAAAGATATTTCTAAAGAGCTTAATATTAGTGAATCAAATGTAAAAAATTATTTGTATAGAACATTAGATAAACTTAATACTTTAATGAAAGATAGGGGTGAATAAAATGTTAAAAAAACAAATAATTAAAAAGGTATTTGATAATGAGTTTAACATTAATGAGATGAGAAATCAAATACTATTAAAAAATGAAAGGAAATATAATAAAAAGATGAACAAAATTTACAAATTTGCAGTACCAACATTTTTAGTACTAATAAGTAGTGTAATTGTTTTTTACAGTAATAATACATCAAAACATAATGATATAAAAAATAACATTCACATTAATAAATTAGAAAACCTACAAAGAGAAATGACTTTTGAAGTGAATGAAGAAGAAATCGAAAACATACCTCAAAAGTTTGATTTTATACTAAATATTAATATTCCTAAAGATTTTGACTTAAAAAGAAAATACAATCTTTATACAAGAAGTAACATCGAAGTTAATACATTTGATATATTAAGGGACTATGTTTTTGAATATAAAAACAATAAAGGAAGTAAAATAGTAGTTTCTTTTTCAGAAACAGGTAGACCTCTCAAAGATTATAATTTAACAGTAGAGACATTATCGAAAATAAACAATACAGATATATTAATATCACAATATCAAAATTTATATTTAGTTAGCTTTAACTATAAGAAAATATTCTTTGCAGTTGAAACAGAAAATATAAGTATAGAAGAATTAACCTCATTATTAGAATCAATAATTAAATAACAAGCCAACGAACAACCATCGTAGGCTTTTTTGCTAAAAAAGAAAAATTAGTACAACATGGAAATTATCATTATCATTCTTGCTAAATTATAAAGAAGTCAAAATATAAAGGATATTATTGTAATAAGAACACAAACAAAACAAGAATTATTTTATTAGAATCAATTTTTAACAATAGTTATCCCTTGAAAAAATCACATAATAATACAAGAAAACACAAATTTTTATTATGAAACATTTAGTTAGTATGATATACTTAAAGTAACAAAGAAAGATGATAGTGTGAAAAGTTTTATGAAAAACTAAGCACTAAGTGAAAATGGTATTAATATGAAAATATTGATATAGAAAAGTAGTCAAAAATGACTGAAAATGATCTTTGAAAATTAGAATTAATAAAAAATGGACGTGCAAAAA
>CAJUGE010000023.1 GCA_910586295.1 uncultured Bacilli bacterium
CTTTTCCGTATAACATTGCTTATGTGCTCAGGTTGCTCCTCAGCATTGCCTTATCTCCACAAGCAACGGATTCATTTTATCACATTGTAAAAGATTAACTGCCCATTATGAAAAATACGGGCACTTTGGATTTTATTTTAGAAAATATTCATACTTTATTGAATGAAACAAAAAAATGTAGTATACTTTTAATGGTGATTCTAATGGCAAGAAAATACAATATCGAATTTAGAAATGTTGAAGAACTATATAATAGAATAAAGCCTGCACTTTACTCAAAAGTTAAAGAATTAAATAGATTGGGAATTAACTATGTTAAGGAAGTGGACATTTGGAACTATCTAAGCGAACATTCTTGGAAAGAAAGCGAGAATCTATGCCTTTCAGGAATGGTAAGCAATATCATGGATTTAGATTCAGATACAATAAAAAATTATTGTTTAGAGATTTTAAAAAATCAAGAAAGAGATGTTAATACTGAAGAAGGTGATTTGCTATGAAAAATAAGAAATTTATTACAAGCATAATTATATGTGCAGTTTTATTAATATTAAGTATAATACTTGCAAAACCTACTATTAAGAAATTAAACTTTGGATTAGACTTAAAAGGTGGATTTGAGGTGCTTTATTTAGTCGAAAGTTTAGAAGGAGAAAAAACTCCAACTAACGAAGAAGTATCTAGCACTTATAAAGCAATTAGAAACAGAATAGACACTCTAGGGGTAAGCGAACCAGAAATAACTATAGAAGGTGATAAGATTAGGGTAAAACTGCCAGGAGTTACTGACGAAGCACAAGCTAGAGAAAGATTAAGTACACCAGCGGTCTTAACATTTAGAAATACATCTAACGAAGAATTGATGACAGGTGCAGTCTTAGACACTCCTGGAGCAAAACTTGATTATGATAGAAACACTAATCTTCCTGTAGTAGCGTTAAGTATAAAAGACAATGATAAATTCTATAATGTTACTAGAAGAATAAGTGAAAGTAATGATCAGCTAATTACTATATGGTTGGATTTTGAAGAAGGAGATACTTATTCTAAAGAAGAATGTGGAAAAAGTGGAAACAAAAAATGTATCAGCGCAGCAACTGTAAAAGAAGCTTTTGCAAATAATGTAATAATCCAAGGAAACTTCACGGAAGCAGAAGCTAAAGAACTTGTAGACTTAATAAACTCTGGAAGTTTACCTACAAAAATATCAGAAATAAGTACTAAGACCGTAGACGCATCTTTCGGAGAAGAAACATTAAACAATGTAGTAATCGCAGGAATAATTACACTTTTAATAATAATATTAATAATGACATTCTTTTACCGAATAAGTGGATTTATAAGTAGCATTTGCTTACTAGCATACACAGTAATAGTATTTATACTATTTTCACTTATAGATGGAGTCCTTACACTTACAGGTATAGCAGCTTTAATCTTAGGAATTGGAATGGCAATAGACTCAAGTATAATCACTTTAGAAAAAATAAAAGAAGAACTAGCTAATGGAAAAAAACTAACAAATGCTTATAAAGACGGTAACAAAAGGAGTATAGTTTCATTAATTGATGCCAATATAACAACATTCTTGGCAGCATTAATATTATTTATATTTGGAGAAAGCAGTGTTAAAGGATTTGCAACTATGTTAATCCTAACTATAATTGTAACTTGCATTGCAATGGTTTTAGTAAACAGATTTATAATGACAAAAATTATAGAAAGCAAAGTGTTAGATGGAAAAGAAAAACTATTTATAGGTCCATATAAGAAAAATAAAACAAAAAATTATCTTAAAGCTTCAAAAGTTTATATGTATACCATAAGCATTATAATTTTAATTGGACTTATAATGACATGTATAAAAGGACTAAATTTAGGAATTGATTTTAAAGGTGGCTCTAGTGTATCATTAATAAGCGAAGACAAAATCGATGAAAATCAAGTAAATGATATATTAAAAAAATATGAAATAGTAGAACAAGCTAAAATAAGTGATACAGAAAACTATTATAAATTAGAAAAAACATTAAGTGAGAACGAAGTAAAAGAAGTAAAAAATGCTTTAAATGAGTTAAATATAAAATCAGACATATCTGTAATTAGCAATATTGTTAAAAAAGATTTAACCAAAAATGCACTAATCTCTCTAGCTATTGCTTCAATAGTAATATTATTATACATAAAAATAAGATTTACAACAAATTATGCAATAGGTGCAATTATAAGTGTGCTAAGTGATGTACTAGTTACAATAAGCATATTTGCAATTCTAAGAATAGAGATAAATTTCATATTTATTGCAGGTATCTTAACAATCATAGGATACTCAATAAATGACACAATAGTAGTTTTTGACATAGCAAGGGAAAAAGTTAACTCTTTAAAAAATAAAACTGAAGAAACTTTAACAAATGTAGTAAAAGAAAGCATAAGCTTTTCAATGAAAAGAAATATATTAACGAGTATAACAACTCTAACAGCAATAATTACGCTACTAGCATTAAGTACAACAGGAGTGAAAGAATTTAATATAACTGTCTTAATTGGCCTACTAGCGGGAACATTTTCATCATTATTGCTAGCATTATATATATGGTTAAAGTTAGAAATACATAGTATCAAACATCCAAAGCAAAAGAAAGACGATGATGATGATGAAGATTACGAAAAATTAATTAAAGGAATTAATTCATAATATAACTTTTAGTAAAACTAGGAACGTATTTACAATTCTTACTTTAGGTTGTACATACGTTTTTAAATTAAAACATATAAAGGAGATAAAAATGAAATACGAAGAACTTAAAGAAAAAATATCTAAATACATGAATGAAGAAGAACTAGAAATTGTAGATAAATATTATGAATGTGCATCCGATTTATATGATGGAATGTTACGTTTAACAGGTGAAGATTATATTTGTCATGCAATTAGGGTTGCAAACATCTTAGCAGATTTAAAAATGGATTATATGGCAATAGGATGTGCACTCATTCACGAGGCTATTACATTAGAAAAAATGAGTTATGAAGATTTAGTGGAAAAATTTGATGAAGACACTGGAACAATATTGAACTCAATAACTAAACTAAGTCATTTAAAAAGAACTTTCACAAACACTAAAAAGGATGAAGATAAATATAGACGAATAGTAGTTGGACTATCAGAAAATCCACTAAGCTTATTCATAAAACTTGCAGATAGACTAGATAACATGCGTTCAATCTATGTTCATGACGAAGAACACAAGTTAGAAGTTATAGACGAAACAGAGAAAATATACATTCCAATCGCACATAGATTAGGTATAAAAACCATGAAAAGTGAACTAGAAGACTTGTGTTTACGAAACAAAGATCCTAAAATGTATCAAAGTGTTTTAGAAAAAATAAACGCCGATAACGAAGAACTTACTAAAGCACTAGAAAAAATGAAAAGTGAACTTTCTAAAATGCTTGACGAACATGGAGTGAATTATGAAATTGCTTACAGAGTAAAAAGTGTAAGAGGTATATACAATAAATTGAAAATAGGAAAAAAATGGGAACAAATATATGATTTATTAGGACTTAGAATATTAGTGGACAAAGTTGAAGAGTGCTATTTATCGATTGGATTAGTTCACTCAAAATATAGGCCAATTCCAAAAAGATTTAAAGATTACATAGCAAATCCCAAAGCAAATAACTATCAAAGTTTACATACAACAATATTTGGAGTTGATGGTAGAATATTTGAAATACAAATTCGTACACACAAAATGCACGAAATTGCAGAACATGGAGTAGCATCACACTGGAGTTATAAAGAAAAAACGGATGGAAGCAAAGTAAATGAATTCGAAAACACTTTAGCATCATTTAGAACATTAATAGAAGTAAACGACAAAGAAAACAATAAAGAATTTTTTAAGAATTTAAGCCAAAACTTAACAAAAGAAGAAATATATATATTTACTCCAAAAGGAGATATAATAGAACTTCCAACAGATAGTACCCCTATAGACTTTGCATATAAAATCCACTCAGAAGTCGGAAACACCACCACAGGAGCACTTGCAAATGGAAAAATGGTAAGCCTAGACTATAAACTTCAAGATGGAGATATAGTCGAGCTTATAACACAGAAAGGAAAAACTCCAAGTAAATCATGGCTTAAATTTGTAAAAACAGACAGTGCTAAGTCTAGAATTCGTTCATACTTCTATAAAAAAGAAAAAGAAAAAAGTATAGAGACTGGAGAATACTTACTAATTAATGAAATTAAAAAAAGACATTTAAATGAAAAAGAATTACTAAATGAAGAACTAGTAACTAATAATCTTAAAGAATTTGAATCTCTTAATGATTTATTTATATCTGTTGCAACTCTAAGATACACTCCGACAGTTATTATAAACAGACTACTAGAAATATTATCACCAAAAAAAGATGATGTAGTAGAAAAGTTACTAGCTAATGATAACATAGTAAAAAATACCGAAAAAGGTAATATTTTAATCGCAGGCTCTGGGGACATACTTACAAATCTAGCAACTTGCTGTAGCCCAGTGTTAGGAGATGAAATAATTGGTTATATTACCAAAGGAAATGGCGTAAGCATTCATAGAAAAAATTGTAAAAATGTTAATATGGATGACGAAAGAATAATTGAAGCAAAGTGGAATGAAAATCTATTAGAAAAATTTATCACTAATATAACAATATATATAAATTCATCAAACGATAACTTAATCAACATATTATCTTTAGCTACAAAAGACGAAATAAACATAATCTCTATAAACAACAAAGGTGTAATAAAAGATGAAAGTGTTTATGAATTAGTATGTAAAGTTAAAGACAAAGAAATTCTTAATAAATTTATGACAAATTTGGAAAGTTTAGATTTTATAAGTAAGGTGAATAGATAATGAAAGTAATATTACAAAGAAGTAAAAACAGTAAAGTTACAATAGATAACAAAGTAAACGGTCAAATCGAAGAAGGTTTAGTTCTTTTATCTAGTTTTACAAACGGAGATAACGAAGAAATAGTAGACAAAATGATAGATAAAATTATAAATTTAAGAATATTCAAAGACGAAAACAACAACCTTATGAACTTAAGTCTAATAGACATAAATGGAAGCATATTAAACATAAGCCAATTCACACTATATGCAGACTGTAAAAAAGGTAGACGTCCATCTTTCGTAAATGCACTTAATCCAGAGGGAGCATCAAAATTATATGACTACATGAACGAGCATTTAAAAACCAAAGGAATTAAAACGGAAACTGGAATATTTGGTTCTGACATGAAAGTAGAAATTTACAATGATGGTCCAGTTACTATAATTTTAGATAGTGATGAACTATTTAGTAAATAAGTAAGAAAACACTTGTTTTATATAGATGAATATTGTAAAATAAAAGTAGGTGATAAGAATGATAGATTTTATTAATGGAATAGTAGAAGAAATAGAAAGTGACCATATTACAATATGCACTAATGGAATTGGGTTCAAAGTATTTACCCCAAACCCTTATGTATTTAAAGAAAACGATGAATCAAAAGTATACTTATATAACCACATAAGGGAAGATGAATACAGTCTATATGGTTTTAAAACAAAAGAAGAAAGAGAACTATTTTTAAAACTTCTTAACGTCAAAGGATTAGGACCAAAAGTAGCAATGCCAATACTTGCGACTGGTAGTATCGAAGGTATTATGGATGCGATTGATAGAGAGAATATTTTATATCTAACTAAATTTCCAAAAGTTGGTGAAAAACTAGCAAGACAAATAATATTAGACTTAAAAGGAAAATTAGTAGCAAAACAAGATACAAAAGTAGTAAACGAAGAATTAAAAGAAGTATTAGAAAGTTTAGGCTATAAAGGTGCTGATATAAAGAGAATAATTACAGAAGTAGATAGTACACTGTCAATAGAAGAACAAGTAAAAGAAGCATTAAAATTATTGATAAGATAACCCACATTACCAGAAAAGTATTGGAATATTAAGAATAATAAATTTAATCATAGATTGGAGTAATAGACAACGTACCCAATCTTTATTTTAACTAGCTTGTTTTATAAAGAGAGAAAAATACAAAGCAACTAATCGCCTTGTATTAACCAATCTATTATATTTAAATGTATTATTCCATTTTGTGACATATCAAACTTATCCATCGAAATAACATATTTTGGGTAATTATCTTTTATATTATCATAAACACCAAATTCTCTATCAATAACACTATCGTCCACTAAATAATAACAAACTTGATAATATTCTTTATTGCCGTCTTTAAGTGCAATAAAATCTATTTTGCCATTATCAAAGTTACCAATTTTAACATCATATCCTCTATATGCTAATTCATTAAAAACTATATTCTCTAAATATGCACCCATTTGTTCTTTTTTAGAAACATTTAATACTTGCCCTAAACCTAAATCAGTTAAATAATATTTATACTTACCACTTAATATTCTTTTACTCCTAACATCATATCTATCTATCTTTTCTATTAAATGAGCCTTGCACATATATTCTAAGTAATTATATATTGTTGTCTTTCCTACACCTCTATTATCGTTTGCTTCAAAATATTTAACTAAACTTTCTGCTGAAAAAGTCTGAGATGGTGTTGTTACAATATATTCTGCTATTCTATTAAATAAATCTAAGTCTGTTACATTAAATCTATTTAATATGTCTTTGACAACTATTGAATTATAAACATCCATTAAATATGTTCTTATTTCATATTCGTCATTTAAGTTATATCTCTGCGGTAATCCTCCCCATTTAATATAATTGTAGAATGATTCTTCTAATTTATATTTATCTAAATCATAATTTTTTAATTCGCACACTTCTTTAAACGAAAAAGGTTTTATTTTAAAACTCACATATCTTCCAGATAAAAGAGAAGCAAGTTCTCCAGATAATAAATCGCTATTAGATCCAGTTATAAAGATAGATATATTATCTTCATATTTAGCTTTATATGAATTTATTGTTTTTTCCCAATCTTTAATATATTGTATTTCATCAAAGAACAAATAGTATTTATCCTTGTTAATTATTTTTTCTTTAATATAGTCATCTAATTCCCTAAATGTTTGAATATATGAATAATCCGTTAATTCAAAATTAATATATATAACATTTTCTTCTTTAACACCAGAATCTTTTATTTCATTTATTATTTGTCTTAATATAACAGATTTACCACATCTTCTAATTCCAGTAATTACTTTTATTAAATCTTGATTATAGAATGGTCTAATTTTTTTTAAATATTTTTCTCTAATTACCATAACCTTTTCACCTCTTTATATAGTTATATACTATTCATCATTAAATGTCAATTTTGTCTTTTGGAAAAGACAAAAACATAAAAATCAACAATTTTTTCTTGACTTGAGTAACAATGCAGGAAGTAATAATAATCCAAGTGTAATATGCAAAATAGTGTTTGACAAATATATATTTGTCATGATATGCTTATATCAGAAGGTAATAATTTATTATATAAGGAGGGACAACATGGATGATAATATAGTTAAAAATGCAGAATATAATGAGGGAGATTCCTTTGAAAAAACTATAAGACCTGGGAGTTTTGATGAATACATTGGACAAAAAGACGTTAAAGAAAATATTAAAGTATTTGTAAGTGCAGCAAAAATGAGAAACGTTTCACTTGACCATGTATTGTTGTATGGTCCTCCTGGACTTGGAAAAACAACGCTTTCACATATTATAGCAAACGAGTTAGATGTAGGAATAAAAACAGCAAGTGGGCCAACAATAGAGAAAAGCGGAGACTTAGCAGCAATATTAAGTACACTCGAGCCCTATGATGTCTTATTTATAGATGAGATACATAGAATACCTAAATATATAGAAGAAATCCTTTATAGCGCTATGGAAGACTTTAAACTAGATTTAGTTATTGGTAGCGAAGGGCAGAGTAGAAGTATACAGATTGATTTGCCCCCCTTTACATTAGTAGGTGCAACAACACGTGCAGGAGATTTGTCTAGCCCACTTAGAGACAGATTTGGCATCACTTGTAAATTAAACTATTATACAACAGAAGAACTTACAACTATAATAAAGAGGAGTGCTAGAGTACTTGATTTAAGTATTGAAGATGAAGCTGCAACCATAATTGCAAGACGTAGCAGAAAAACCCCAAGAATTGCAAATAGATTATTAAAAAGAGTTAGTGATTTTGCTCTTGTAAATGGCAACGGCATTATCGATGAAGATATAACAAACAGTAGCTTAAATAGACTTCATGTGGATGAGTATGGTTTAGATAGTACAGACATAGAATACCTTAGCAGTTTAATAAACAAATTTAATGGAGGACCAGTGGGTATAGAAAGTATTGCAGCTTCAATTGGAGAAGAACAGACTACAATCGAAGATGTTATAGAACCTTTCTTATTACAGGAAGGATTTATTAAAAGAACAACTCGTGGAAGACAAGTAACAGATAAAACATATGAGTACTTAGGAATAGAAAAATAACAGAACTTATCTAAAAAGTTCTGTTTTAAATTTACTAATATTACTTTCCATTATTTGTAAATAATCAATATTATCTCGTCTTTGTTCATCACTCAAGGTATACATAGGATCAATTACCAATTTTTCTAATTCATAAGAAGAAATAAAATTTTCAAGTTCATCAGATAAAGTCTCTTCGCCCATCGTAAATATGTAATTTATTTTTCCCTCAGCAATATACTTTCTAGCATCATTATAAGCCTTAGTGAGATTCTTGTTATCGGAGTCTAATGAAACAATCTCTAAATTATATTTAGACAAAAAGTTAAATGAATCATCAGTCACCAATAAAACATTTCTTGCCGCATTCTTGCCCATCATAGTAAGATCAACATCAATCTCACTTATCTTAATTTTTAAATCATCATATAATTCCTGTATCTTATTTTGATTATAAACATTCTTTTCATAATCTAATAAAGTAGATTTTATATTTCTAGCAATCATTAAATAATTAGACGGATCAAGCCATAGTTCTTGAACTCCAATATTATAATTAAGGCCTTTTGTCGCATCAATTATTCTAAGTTCTGAATTAGTATTCAAAAATCTAACAGCCAAGTCAACTTCATTAGTAACACCAGCATAAACAAATAAATCTCCATTAGAATAAATATCTTTTTGTTTATCTGTAAGAGTATAAGTCTCTGTATCAGCTCCACTAGGATAAATACTAGAAATAGCACTATAATCTTTATACATATAAGATGTAGCAAATTCAATTGGATAATATGTAGAATAAATAGTTAAATTTTCATCACTCTCATTAAAGCTACACCCACTAATCAAAAGAACCCCCAACAAAATTAACAAATATTTCTTCATTTTCGCTCTCTTTCTGGTACCATATCAATCCCACTTTTACCAAAAGGACGGCACCTCATTATTCTTTTAATCCCTAAAAATAAACCTCTCATAACTCCAAATCTTTCAATAGAAATTTTCATATACTCACTACAAGTAGGAACAAACCTACACATAACATGACTATGAAGTGGAATTCTTTGATATAAATTAATTAAATAAATTAGGAATTTTTTCATAATTATCATAAATATTATAACTTAGAATTAACTAAAAATAAATAACTATTTTAATATTACTAAATATTTGCTATAATTAATGTAGGAGGCAAAATGAAAGAACTAGAAAAATTTGGTATCAATATGGAAAATAGTAAACTTTTAGATACAGCTTTAACACATACATCATATGCTAATGAACATGGTGTAGAATCATATGAAAGATTGGAGTTTCTTGGAGACGCAGTCTTAGAATTAGTATCGTCTGACTATATATATAAAACTGATAAACACGCAGAAGGTGCAATGAGTAGAAAAAGAAGTCTTTATGTATGTGAAAATGCTTTATATGAATATTCAAAAGAAATAAACTTAAAAGACTATATCAAAGTAGGGAACGGAGTTAAAGAACCTAACAAAACGGTAATTGCTGATGTATTCGAAGCAATTATAGGTGCAATATATTTAGAAAAAGGACTATCTACTGTCGAGTATTTTTTTAAGACTTTAATCGTTCCATACATTGAAAGTGATGTAGACTTTTTAATGGATTACAAAAGTACCCTACAAGAACTTGTACAGACCGAAAAGAAAAGCGTAGAATATGCACTAGTAAAAGAAGGTGGTCCTGCACACAAAAAATATTTTATAGTAAAAGTTATGATAGACGGGATTGTTTATGGAGAAGGAACCGGCAAAAGTAAAAAAGAAGCAGAACAACACGCTGCGAAAGAAGCAATAAAAAAACGCGCTTAAAGGAGTATCATTATGTACATAAAAGAAATAAAAATTCAAGGATTTAAAAGTTTTGCAGATAAAGTAAATTTACAATTAAATAGAAATTTCACAGGTATAGTAGGACCTAACGGAAGTGGTAAAAGTAATATTGTAGATGCACTAAAATGGGTAATGGGCGAACAATCTGTTAAGACACTTAGAGGTTCAAATGGAATGACAGACTGTATTTTTAATGGTTCAAAAACTCGTGAACCAGCTAGAAGTGCTTCCGTTTCATTAGTGCTAGATAACACAGATAAAAGTCTTCCTCTAGACTATAGTGAAATCGAAATAAAACGTTCTGTATATAAAACTGGCGAAAATGAATACTATATAAATAAAGAAAAAGTTAGATTAAAAGATATAATAAATCTATTTATGGATTCTTTTTCATCTAAAGAAAGTCTAAGTATAATCCCACAAGGGAAGATAAGTGAAATTTTAGACGGTCGTCCAGAAGAAAGAAGAGTAATATTTGAAGATGCTGCAGGAGTAATAAAATACAAAAAGAGAAAAGAAGACACATTAAGAAAGTTAGCAAAAACTAACGAAAATTTGAGTAGAGTTAACATGATAATTGATGAACTAGAAATACAAAGAGCGCCTTTAGAAGAACAAGCAAGAAAGGCAAAAAAATATAAAGAACACAAAGAAAAATTAGAAAGCATCGAAATAGCGCTTCTTGCTACAGATATTGCTACACTTAATGAAGAATATAATATATCAAAAAAAGAAAGAGAAAACTTAGAAGAAAAACTTGTCGAAGTATCTTCGATAGATTCAACAAGTAATGTAGAACTAGAAAATATGAAATTAAGGAGAACAGACTTAGACACACAAGTTTCTAAAACACAAAAAGACCTTATAGAAAGCACAGAAAAGTTAAATGAAATAGGTGCAAAAAAAGAACTATTAAAAGAAAGAAGTAAATACGATAAAACTAGTAATCAAGTTCAAGAAAAATTAAGTTCTTTAAAAGAAGAAAGACTAAAGCTAAGTAACTCTTTTGAAACACAAAAATTAAAATACGAAAACGACCTAACTAAAGAAAAAGATATAAACATAAAACTTAATGATTTTAATAATTTATTAGAAAAGCTAACAAAAGAAACGATGATATTAAAAAGCGAAATAAATGATAGCACTAAAAAGAAATTTGAATTAAACAGTAAAAAAGACATAATAAAATACAATATAGAAAATCAAAGTAAAGTTCCTTTCTCTGTCAAAAGTGTTTTGAACAATCCTAGTTTATCTGGAATAGTTAATACTATAGGTGCATTAATAAAGGTAGACTCAACGTACGCTGAAGCCATAGATACATCACTAGGTGGAAGCGCTAATTATGTCGTAACAAACACAGATTCTGATGCAAAGAATGCTGTTGAATACTTAAAACGTGCCAAAAAGGGAAGAGTTACTTTCTTTCCGTTAAACTTGATAAAACCAAAATACATAGATTCTGAAACATTAAACACACTAAAATCGGAAACTGGATATATAAACATTGCTTCAAACTTAGTATCATATGACAAACAGTATAAAAATATAATTGAAAATGTTTTAGGAAACATAATAGTTACAGATAATATGGATAATGCTTTAAAAATAAGCAAAAAAATAAACACAAGATATAGAGTAACTACACTAGAAGGAGAAATAATTCATGTAGGAGGCTCACTAACTGGAGGAAGCAAATCTACTTCAAGTGTAATTGACGAAAAAACTGAGATAGATACTATATCTAAAAACATTAGACTTTTAGAAACTGAAATATCATCAAAAGAAAATTCTTTACAAGAAAAAGAAGAAGAACTAAACAAAATAAAGAATAGTATATACGAGACAAATCTTGAACTTTTAAAAATAAGTGAATCTAATAAATTATCTCTAACTAAAGTTGAAGAAGCAAAATCTCTCTTAGATAAAGCTGTAGACGAAATAAAAGCATTATCAAATAGTGAAAACGAAGTGTCCAACGAACTAGACAAAATTGTCAATGAATACTACGAAGTAGAAAAAGAAAAAACTACTCTTGAATCCAAAATGACAGAATTAGAAAAAGAGCGTGCCAATTTAATAGAGAGTATAGAAGAAAAAGAAAATGAAAGTCGCATATTTTCTTCTAAACATAAAGAATTAGAGAATAAAATTCAAAATTTAAATCTTAAAGAAGCCAAACTAAATGTAAACCTAGATAATTATTTAAATAGACTTAATGAAGAATATGGTATGACATTTGAACACGCCAGAAATAACTACACATTAGAAATAGATATAGAAGAGGGAAGAACTATAATAGCAGAATTAAAACGCACTATCAAATCTCTAGGAGAAGTAAATTTGGGTAGTATAGAAGAATATGAAAGAATAAACACAAGATTTAATTTCTTAAATACTCAAAGACTTGACTTAAAATCTAGTGAAGAAAACTTGTTAAGCATTATTAGAGAAATGGATGATGTAATGATAGAAAAATTTGCTACTACTTTCAAAAAAGTTAATGTAGAATTTTCAAAAGTATTTAAAGACCTATTTGGAGGAGGAGAAGCACACTTAGAAATGACAGATCCTACCAATGTATTGGAAACAGGTATAGAAATCGTCGCAAACCCAGCAGGTAAAAATCCAGGAGCATTAAGTTTACTCAGTGGTGGAGAAAAAACATTGACCGCTATTAGTCTATTATTTGCAGTACTCAACTTAAAAAACGTACCATTTGTTATACTAGATGAAGTAGAAAGTGCTCTTGACGAAGTAAATGTAGATAAGTTTGGTAAATACATAAATTCCTATAAAGGAAGAACTCAACTTCTAGTAATCACTCACAAAAAGAAAACAATGGAATACCTAGACTTACTGTATGGAATAACAATGCAAGAAAGTGGTGTAAGTAAACTAGTTAGTGTTAAGCTAGAAGAGATAAAACTATAAAATTTACGGAAAATCCAGCACTAATTTATTCATATGTTGAAGAAATATTAAATGCAAATCTAGAAGAATTTAGAGAAAAATTTAGAGAAATTATGCTTTTTGAAACACGTAACACAAAAAAAGACGAAGTTAAGCACGCAATAAATATTCTTCGCCACTACAAAACAGAAGAATATACGGCTAGATTAGCTGCACAAATGGAAACAAGGAGTACCAAAATCAATGGCTTTTGATAAAGTCATTCTAGCACAAATTGGAAATAAGTATAATAAAGAGATTGCAACTCTTGTTAAAACTAACCTACCTGTCAAGTTGAAAGATTTAAAAGAGAGACTTGAACAAGAAGGGTTAGTGTTAGGAGCAGAATCAGACTACTTATTTTCTATTGCTGGATATTGTATAGAAATATCAGCTAATATTCCAACGTTTCCTAGGTTCATTGATGATACAAAGCCTGATGATGAAATCAAATATGAATTAACCAGAGAATCTGGCGAAAACGTAATTAGAAAATTAGTACACCCTAGATGGTAAACAAAAATAGACTAAGAATATCAAAACTTAGTCTATTTTATTTTCTTAATCCTAATATAGCATCACTATTATCTAACTTTTCTAAAAATTCAGCACCAATTTCATTTATACTATTAATAAATTCTTCTCTAGTGCTAACAACTTTATCTTTTTCTCCAGAAAAAACATAATATGCTTTACCATGAATTTCACCAACAACCATTATAGGTAATTCATTTGGAAAGTTTGGTTTCATAATATCATTCGCAGAAATTATTTCATCAGTCTTATAAATTGGTTTACCGAGTATAACACGGTAAGAACTAGCAGTTCTATTCAAATTTTCTAATTCATCTATAACAATTATAGTTTCTGTAATTGTTGTCATAATTGCATCTTTAGGAATTAAAGTAAAATCTCCCTCAAGACGACAGTTGTGAACATCTTTAAATTCAATAGATATATATCCATTTCTATCTTTCATCATTAGATTCTCCTTTCGTGCCAAAATATTATAGCAAATATAATTCACCTTATCAAATGAAATTGACTAAATCCAAAAAATACTCTATAATCAATCTTACAGGTGAAATTATGAATATAAAAGAAATAAAGAACCCTAAATTTTTAAAAGACATGAATAACAAAGAATTAGAAGAACTAAGTAAAGATATAAGAGAATTTCTAATAGAAAGTGTTTCTCATACAGGAGGACATTTATCTAGTAACTTAGGAATTGTAGAACTCACTATCTGCTTACACAAAGTATTTGATTCTCCTAAAGACAAAATAGTCTTTGATGTTTCTCATCAAAGTTACATACATAAAATTCTAACTGGACGAGCTTCAAAATTTAATACTCTAAGACAAAGGAATGGACTATCAGGATTCCAAAAAAGGAGTGAATCAGTACATGATGCCTATGAAGCAGGGCACTCGTCTACATCGCTCTCTGCTGCGCTAGGACTAGCAATAGGCAGAGACATGAATAAAGAAGATAATCATGTCATCGCAGTCATAGGAGATGGTTCTATAAGTAATGGTTTGTGCTATGAAGCATTGAATCAAATAGGAAGCACTAAAACAAAACTTATTATAATTCTAAACGACAACAACATGAGTATATCCAAAAATGTCGGAGCACTTCACAACCATCTAGATAAAATAAGAAATGGTCACTATAAAAAATTAAAAACTAAAACCAAAACTGTACTATCTAAAATTCCAGGAATAGGACTTTTCTTAAGCAATGCTTTAGGAATATTAAAAGATAGTATAAAAAAGATTTACAACAAAAACGGTTTCATATTTGAAGAACTAGGGATAGATTATTATGGACCAATTCATGGACATGATTTTAAAGAACTAGAAGAATACTTAAACATTGCAAAAAAATCCGAAAGCCCTGTTTTAATACATGTAATAACAGAAAAAGGAAAAGGATACGTATTTGCAGAAAATGACACAACTGGTTCATGGCATGGAGTATCACCGTTCGACAAAACAACTGGTCTTCCACTTGAAACAAATGATTTAACTTCTTGGAGTGAAATAGTAAGTGATTCTCTAATAAGGTTAATGAACAAGGACATAGTAGTAATAACACCTGCTATGGAAACTGGTTCAAAACTGACTAAATTAAAGGCGATGTTTCCTAACAACTTTATAGATGTAGGGATAGCAGAAGAACATGCACTAGTACTTGCAAACGGATTATCACTAGAGAATAAAATACCATTTGTATCAATATATTCTTCCTTTCTACAAAGAGGATATGATGAAATCCTACATGATATAGCAAGAATGAACACTCACGTTATAATAGGAATAGACAGATGTGGTATAGTAGGCAGAGATGGAGAAACACATCAAGGAGTATTCGACGTGACATTCTTACTTCCAATACCTAACCTTATAATTGCTTGTCCAAAAGACAGTATAGAATGTACAAATATGATAAAAACTGCGATAGACACATCATCACCATTTTGCATTCGATATTCTAGGGCATCACTAGAATATAAAAAGGCAGAAATCACAGAAATTCCTATAGGTTCTTGGGAACAAATTACTGAAGGAAATGATGGAACACTAATAACTTATGGAGACTTTGTTAACGAAAGTATAGAGATAATAGAGAAATTAAAAAAAGATGGAATAAAAATAGAACTTGTAAACGCTAGATTTCTAAAACCTATTGACGAAAAATACTTTAAAGAAATAATTAAAAAAGATAAGCCAATATTTGTATATGAAGAAAGTATGAAAACGGGTTCTTTAGGAAGTTATCTAGGTACACTTACAAACAAAAATATAATCACTTATGGAGTAGAAGACTTATTTGTCCATCAAGGTAGTAGAAAAGAACTATTAGTAGGTTTAGAATTAGATAAAAATACAATATATAAAAAAATAAAGAAAGAAATTGGGAGAAGTAAATAATGTTAGAATATGAAAATGATTTATATAATCAAGGGATAAAAGCGATATGCGGAGTAGATGAAGTTGGAAGAGGCCCACTCTTAGGTCCAGTTGTCGCGGTTGCAGTAATATTACCAGAAGGTTATTTTCATAAAGACATAAAAGATTCAAAAAAACTTACAGAAAAGAAAAGAGAAGAACTTTATGATATAATAGTAGAAAATGCTATTAGCATTGGTGTCGGTATTGTTTATGAAGATGTTATTGATAAAGTTAATATATATGAAGCAACAAAAATAGCAATGAAAGAAGCTATTAAGAATTTAAATATAAAACCAGAACATATTCTTATAGATGCAATGAAATTAGATTTAGATATTCCAAGTACTTCTATAATAAAAGGCGATGCTTTAAGCGAATCAATCGCGGCCGCTTCTATAATTGCAAAAGTAACTAGAGACAGAATGATAGAAGAATTAAGTGAAGAGTATCCAATGTATGATTTAAAAAATAATAAAGGTTATGGTACAAAAAAACATTTAGATGCACTAAAAAAATACGGGCCTTGTCCACATCATAGAAAATCTTTCTCGCCAGTAGCAGATACTTTATTAAATCGTTAAGGAGAATTTATGAATTTAGATGAAGAAAGGTATTTAGAATACTGAGAAAAAAGAGAAAAAGAAAATATAGAACAATTTGAATGTTTTGAACATAGCAGAAAAATAATAGTAATATCTGAAGATGGAGAATTAGAAGAACTAAAAGTTGAGGGGTACCATTTTGAAACTCTTTACGAAAGATTTAAAGTTTATGAAGGAGCAGACGAATTTGATGAATATGTAACCTCTAGTGTTGCTGCTAAAAATGGTTTTATTGTATTTATATTAGACTCTTACAGTCTTAGCATGTTTTATCCATCATCATTTACATTCAAGCAAAAGGAAACACTTCTAAATTTACTAAATACTATACCTGCTAATGCAAAAGTATATGCAAGTCAGAAATTTTCCCTAAAAATATAATTTAAGGGATTTTTTCTATTAAAATAAACAAAAAAAACGAAGATTTAACCTCCGCATACAAAAATCTAAAAAAAGCAAAAAAAGACTATAAAAAAATCGACCTACATGTTATATTATAATTGATAAGAATATAAAGGAGGTCGATTGCAAATGAAATTAGTCTAAAAAAAC
>CAJUGE010000024.1 GCA_910586295.1 uncultured Bacilli bacterium
GATTAATTACTTTAATTTGATATTTTAGTTCACATTATCTTGTTTTGAGAGAACAATTATGGTATAATTAGTTTGTTGGTGGCGATGGCAAAGTGGACACACCTGTTCCCATCCCGAACACAGAAGTTAAGCACTTTAACGGCGAAAATAGTTTACGCGAAGATAGCAAGTTGCCAACTTTTTTTTTTGCCTAAAATAAATGCATGTGTTAAAATAATAATAGGAGAGAGTAAAAAGATGAGGAAACTAAGAAAGATATGGAGATTTATTTTTTTAATATGTGTATTTTCACTAATAGCTATAATAATTAAAGAGATGTTCTTTACACCAAAAAATAAAAATGAAAAAGAAAGTTATAATAAAAAAGAAGAAATAAAAGGGACAATTAATAACTCTAATGAAACAATTAATTATAAAGATTATATAACCTCTAAATCTGAAAATAATCCAGATATAGTAGAAGAATATTTAGCAAATGGTATGAAAGAGAGTACATTTATAAATGTATTAAATAGAGAAAGTAATTATATAAAAGTTAAAAACAAATATAAGCCTATTTCTTATAACTTTGAAAATCATTATAAATATGAAGAGTTATCAGATTTGTATAAATCTCTAGCTACTTCAGAAATTGTAAATTTAGAGGTTATAGGCCATTCTGTAGATGGAAGAGAAATTTATTCAATAGAAATTGGAAATGGTCAAGACAAAGTTATGATTGAAGGAAACATCCATGCTGCCGAAATTGCACCAACCTTATTTTTAACAAAATTTGCAATAGATTTAGTTAATGAATGGGAAAGTGGTAGTGAAGACATAAAGACTTTATTAAAAAATCATAAAATTGTAATAGTGCCTTCAGTTAATCCAGATGGTTATAATTACTCAATTTTTGGAAAAGAAGTCATAAATAGCACAAATACGTTTATTTATAAAAATAATTCAAAAATTGAGCAAGAATATTTTAAAGCTAATTTAAATGGAATAGACATAAATAGAAATATGCCTTCTCAGTTAAGTGGATTATATTTAACCAATAATGATTTATACTATACTGTGGCAAGAGATAAGAGTACAAAAAGATTAGAGTATTTTGCAGGATATGAAGTAGGAAGCGAACCAGAAACACAAGCACTAATATACTGGATGTATAAGCATTATAAAGATTCTCATGCTTATTTAGCACTCCACAGTGCAGGAAGAGTAATTTATAATGGTAAACCACATCTTAGTGATAAGTTTAATGACTTTTCAAATGAATGTGCTGAATTAGTAAGTGAAAAGACAGGATATACAATTTTGGGTTTAGATTCAGAGGTGGATGGAGATGGAACAGATGGAACATCTACGGATATGATAGCAGAGATAGTTCATGGATATAAATTTAGCACTGATACAGGGAGACTATCAACTAGTGAATATGATATACAAGCTACTAATATGACTAATGATTTATGTGTTCTAACAATAGAAACACTAAACAATTACACTCAAAACTTGGTAACAATACACGAAGAATATAATAGAAGAAAATTAAGAGAAGCGATAATAGCGATAGTAGAACATGAATTAAGCAAAAATTAGTACAAAAAGCTTATCAAAGCTTGAATTTAAGTAAGATTTATAGTATAATCTTACTCACATGGCGGTATTGGTGAAGTGATTAACACGCCAGATTGTGGCTCTGGTATGCGTGGGTTTGATTCCCACATACCGCCCCATATTAGGTTATAACATAGCAATATGTTGTAATAAATTTTGCGTAATGGTGTCTAAACACCAAGAAGCCCTTTATTGGGCTTTTTTAGTGTGTATAAATATCTAAAGTAGTAGATATATTACTATGTCCCATAGACTTAGATACATCAGCAATAGGGACACCTTTACGTATCATACGGCTAGCATAACTATGTCTAAACTCGTGTTGAGTAATCTCAAATATATGTGCTTTAATACAAGCCTTATGTTTGTATCTATCTATTGTTGAAGTAGATAAAGGTTTTTTACCACCAAATACAAAATAATTAATATCAAATTTACCATATAATTTAATATAATACTTTTTTAAACGATACATTCTAATCTTTTCTAGTAACCCAATTTTAAAAGTACGTATGCTAGACTGATTTTTAGGGGTGTCTAGTAGACGTTCTCCACGCCTTTGCAAATTATACCTAATATGTACCTTAAAGCCGTCTAAATCGCTAAATCTAAGTGCCATGGCTTCACTAGGACGTGTACCGTAAAAAAACATAAAGTTAAAGAATTGTTTTATAATCTTATGTTTTAAATGTAAACTAAACCAAATAAATTGCCAAATATTATATACTCTACGTTCCTTACATTCAATTTTTTTAGGAAATTTTTTTACTTTACGTACTAAATTTTCAGTAAGATAATCATAATCAACACAATATGTCATAAATGAACCTAACCTAGAATATAGAGCATTGTTGAAATTGCTACTAAAATTTTTAGTCAAAATATAATCTTGCCAATCAAGAATGTCTATTTTGGTAAGTTCATTCATTCTTTTATCTTTAAAAAAAGGTAAAATATGATTATTAAAGTTTTGCGTAATAGTGTCTAAACCTTGTTTTTTATGCCGTTTAGTAGCATAAACCAAGTAATTTTCATAAACATCTTTAAAAGATAAATTGTTTTTAGACATCTTAACTCCTTTCTTTCAAGAGTTAATTGTCAACCTTATCTTTCTCGTTCTCTAAAAGTCCCGCGTTCTTGATGTCGTTAAATGCTGCCATTATTAAAGGTAATTGATTAATAGTGCTTTTTTGTTCAAGCGCTTGATTTAATAAAACAATATATGCACTAGTAACATTAATACCCAAATCGTCAGCATATTCTTTTACTCTCTCAACTATATGAGAAGGTAAGTTCATATTAACTCTTTCTAAATTTTTATTTGCACTCCTTGCCATTTTCAAACTCTCCTTTCCTATAACTATAAAATTTACTCTCAATCATAAATAACTATTATTAACTTTCTTTTTCTTTAGAGGTTATCTAATGACAATATAATGATATCAACATTTTATATGTATGTCAACATTATTTTGTGAAATTTTCATATTACTTTTTGTAAAAAGTAATACAAAAACTTTTAACACTCGCCGTTGGGGCATACTTCTCAAAAAAAATGAATTTTTTTGAGAAGATAAAACCATTATAAGACACTTTAAAAACATCAACAGTTTTCTCGGCATATACTCACTCGTTGATCATAAATGAACAACTCGCTCCGTTATTCCAATTTCCTATTGACATTTTTAAAGTATCATTGGCGATAAATAATGTTTTGTGTACTTTTAATAATTTATGTGATAAAATTTAAACATCTAATAGGAGTACTTATGAAATTATTATCAATGAATAAATTAAAATTAAGACTATCTAAAAACGATTCTTTAGTTATATATGTAACTGATAAAAAGGAACGTATAGTTATAGAAAATTTAAGTAATAAAATACTAATTAATCATTTTAGAGAAAATGTAAATACTAAATTATCTAAATAGATTTAGTTTTCTTCAATAAAAATTACTTCTTTAGTATTGGTATCGTATTTAAAATATGCTACCTTATTTTCTCTATCTATAACTTTTATTGTATTTTTATCATAAAGTATTATTTTAAAGCAATAGATATCTAAATGTTTTTTTAAATACTGTAACACCTTAAATTGATTAATGCTATTAACTTGATTTTTTTCTATTTCTTCTCTAGTCAGGATAAAATCGCGTTTACTGGGATTGAGAGGTAATCCTTTTTAATTCATCAGTATTTAGATATTTAAAAATAGTAGAAATTTCTTCTTCAAAATTTTGTCCTATACGAAATCTAATTAATTTTAAACTCTTATTATAAA
>CAJUGE010000025.1 GCA_910586295.1 uncultured Bacilli bacterium
AAGTTACTTATTAACATATTAGTTGCATTGTATTTTCCTGTAGATATAGTAAATACACCATATGTTAATCCTATTACTGTGGTTAGTACACAAGTCATTATTAAGCTTAAAGTTACTTTACTTTTTATTCTTCTTCTCATAAATTATCATCCTTACTGTTTGTTTGTTATTTTATATTACAATAATATATCGTTTGTCGTTTTTTGTCAATATAACTGAGCGCTTTTTTGAAAAAAATTTTTAATACAAAGTAAAAGAATAATTAGATAATCATTCTATCTTACTATACTTAGTTTGCCCTTAAATTCTCCTTTTAAATCACTAAATTCTCTTTTTTTATAATTGAATACATCTGTAGTATTTATTATTACTTTAGTAATCTTGTATGTATCTATAATATAGAATAGTTTTCTTTTAAAATTTTCTATATCAACTTCTCCACTTAAATCTACAAATAGTGTGTTATTTTGATAAATCATTTCCATATAATATTCGAGTAGACAAAACCCGAATTATCACCTCTCTTTTTGTCTTTTATAATATAAGTACTACCCTATTTATAATTATAGAGATTTATTTTTTCGATTTCATTTGTTTCGACAAAATTAGATAATCTTTTTAAAAAAACTAGAACTTTTTAAAGTTCTAGTTTTCTATTTTTAATTCCAAAAATTCACTGCAGTTTCTTTTTTTCTTAGATTAACTTCTAAATTTGGATAACTTACATAACTATCAAAAGAGTAATCACTAAGTAATAATAGATACTTATCTTCTAGATAATCATTATCTTTTAAAGTTTGAATAGATATGTTACCTTCTTCACATTTCTTTGCAATGACACACTTTTTAGCTTGATTTATTAAGTTTTCTTCTAAAAAAAGTTGTTTATCTCTTTCTTTATCATCGTCAATCATTATATAAACTTGTACAAAAGTTATTACCAAAACACCAACTAAAGCCATTATACTACAGATTCCTCTTTTGTTAATCATTCTTTACCCTCCTCATAATATTTACGCTTAAACTCTTCTCCAAATTCTTCTAAAGTATCTGATTCTATATTTTCTCTTATATCTTCTACTAATTTAGTTAAAAATCTTATATTATGTATTGATAACAGTCTTTGTCCTAAAACTTCTTCACTAATTAGTAAATGTCTGATATAAGCTTTAGTAAAATTACTACAAGCATAACAATCACAGTTATCTTCTAGAGGTGTAAAGTCTCTTTTATATTTACTATTTCTTAGATTTATTTTACCATGTCTCGTATGAGCATTACCATGTCTTGCTATTCTAGTAGGTGCGACACAATCAAATATATCCACACCCCTCTTAACACCTTCAATAATGTCAATAGGATCTCCTACTCCCATCAAGTATCTAACTTTATCTTCTGGTAAATATTTAGTAGCATATTCAACTTCTTTATATTGTACTTCTTTAGTTTCTCCTACAGCAGCTCCACCAATACTATAACCATCAAATCCTATTTTAACAGTTTCTATAGCACTTCTTTTCCTAAGTTCTTCAAACTCTCCACCTTGAACTATTCCAAATAGAGCTTGTTCTTTATTATTATGTACTTTCTTACCACGAATAGCCCATCTTAAAGTTCTTTCTATGCTGTTTTCCATATATTCATAAGTAGCTGGATAGGGAGGGCACTCATCAAAACTCATAATAATATCTGCGCCTAGTTTATTTTGTATTTCAATACTTTTTTCAGGACTAAGAAATAATTCTGTACCATCAATATGACTCTTAAACCTTACACCTTCTTCCTTTATATCTTCTTTTTTAGCTAAGCTAAAGACTTGGAATCCACCACTATCTGTAAGAATAGGTCCATTCTTATAATTCATAAATTCATGAAGCCCACCAGAATCTTTGACAATATCTTCTCCAGGTCTAAGCCATAAATGGTAAGTATTAGAAAGAACTACATTAGCATGTGCAGATTTAAGTTCTTCTGGATTAAGAGTTTTTACAGTAGCCTGCGTTCCTACTGGCATGAACATTGGAGTTTTACTAACTCCCCATTTAGTAGTAAATTCACCCAGTCTAGCCATATTTTTATTGCTTTTTTTTAATACTTTAAATTTTAAGTCCACAAATCCCACCTCTAGATAATTTTATCATATGTAATGCTATTTTTTGATATAAATTTAAATAGTTTACATAGTCTTACCATATTATATTTAAATTTCTTCTTTATCAACGCTTAGTACAGATAAGAAAGCCTCTTGTGGAACTTCAACACTACCTACTTGTTTCATACGTTTTTTTCCTTCTTTTTGTTTTTCAAGTAATTTTCTTTTTCTGGAAACATCTCCTCCATAACATTTTGCAAGAACATTTTTCTTCATAGCACTTATTGTTTCTCTAGCAATTACTCTAGTTCCTATACTTGCTTGAATAGGTACTGTAAACATCTGTCTGGGTATTATTTTCTTTAAGTTTTCTACTATTATCTTTCCACGTCTATAGGCATCATCTTTATGTACAATTATACTTAGTGCGTCTACCAAATCTCCATTTAAAAGTATATCTAATTTTACTAATTTACTATCTTTATTTCCAATAAACTCGTAGTCAAATGAAGCATAGCCTTTAGTGAAACTCTTTAATTTATTGAAGAAGTCATAAACTATTTCACTTAATGGCAGTTCGTATACTACATTTACTCTTTTACTATCTATATATATTATATTAATGTATATTCCTCTTTTTTCTTGACATAATTCCATGACAGGACCTACATATTCGTTAGGAACAAAGATATTTGTTTTTACAAAAGGTTCTCTTATAACACTTATCTTATTTTGTTCTGGCATTTTGTTAGGACTATCAATATAAATTTGTTCTCCATTAGTGAGTTCTACTTCATATATAACACTAGGGCTTGTCGCTATTATTTCTATTCCAAATTCTCTTTCTATTCGTTCTTCTACAATTTCCATATGTAGTAATCCTAGGAATCCACACCTAAATCCGAATCCTAAAGCATCACTTTTTTCAAATTCACTGGTTAAGGCAGCATCATTAAGTTTTAGTTTTTGTAAAGCTTCTTTTAATGATTCATATTTGTTACTTTCTACTGGAAATATTCCACTGTATACCATAGGTTTCATAGGCTTATATCCAGGAAGAGCTTCTTCATTAGAGTTTGAATGTATTATCGTATCTCCTACTCTTACATCTTCTATAGTTTTGATACTTGCAGTTAAATATCCTACTTCTCCACTAGTAAGTTTAGTTAGTGGCTTATCTTTTGGGGTAGTTTTACCTAAAGATATTACTTCATATTCTGCGGAGGTTGATATCATTTTTATTTTGTCTTTTAATTTTACTTCTCCATCAACAATTCTAACTAATGCAACTATACCTTTGTAGCTATCAAAATAACTGTCGAATATTAATGCTCTTAGTCTTTCAGATTTAGAAACAGGAGATGGAATACGGTCTATAACTGCATCCAATAAAGCTTCTATTCCTTCTCCAGTTTTTCCACTACAACAAAGTATTTCATTTCTATCAAAACCTATATTTTGAACCAATTCATCTTTTACTTTTTCAGGATCTGCATTTGGTAAATCTATTTTATTTATAACTGGTATTATTGTAAGATCGTTCTCCATCGCAAGATATAAATTTGCTAATGTTTGCGCTTCTATTCCTTGAGTAGCGTCTACGACTAGGATTGCTCCTTCACAAGCTGCTAAGCTTCTACTAACTTCATAAGAAAAGTCCACGTGCCCTGGAGTATCTATTAAGTGTAGTGTATAACCTTTATATTCAAGTTCAACTGCATTTAATTTAATAGTTATTCCTCTTTCTCTTTCTAGTTCCATGTTATCTAGTAATTGTTCTTGTCTTTCTCTTTCTGTAACATTACCACATATTTCTAATATTCTATCTGCTAATGTACTCTTTCCATGATCTATATGTGCAATTATAGAGAAATTTCTAATTTTCTTTTTTTCCATATCAAAAGTCGAGTAGACAGGCCCCGACTTTTCACCTCTCTTTCAAATATTACCAATTTTGTATACTGGCTAGTTCCAACTAAACAAAGTATAACATATAGAGTACGAGAATGAAAGTAAATTAAAACTAAGTAATTCAGATTGTCATTTATTTCACTTTATTTACAAAAATCCATTTTCTATATAATACATTTTTAATTCTCTAAAAGTTAAATCTTGTATAGGTGATATAATGTTTTTCAAAGATTCTTTAATTCTAGCTAAACATTTTATTTATCAATGTGGTCGTCATTTTTTCATTTGAACTGCCAACTCTTACAAAACAACTATCTGGTGTCATTTCTACACCATTTTGATTGATATAAAATATTTCTTCTTATTATTTTTTAAACCAATAACTTTACCATTATCATCTACTCCAATATAAATATTTCCGCCATCTTTGCTATTTAGAAATTATAACAGTTTCTTCTAAATCATTAGGTAATTTGATTTTAAATTCATTTCTATTATACTATACACTTTAACTTTTGCCTAGAAAATTTCCTAATAAATATTTATCTATTTAGCAAAAGATGGAAGAAAATATATGCACAGGCAAAATCAGAACAGAATCCCTTAAATAGCAGTAGTAATAATATGTTGTTTTCTGTTACTTATCTACTTTTTTCTTTAGTTATCAACATAAAAAGAGTAGTTTTATTTACTACTTTGACTGAACTGTAATGTCTTTTTTTGTATATTTTAGTCTATTTAGTTGAAAAGTAGTTATTTTTCATTTATAATTTTAACTATGAAAAAAATTGGAAATATATTATTTACATTAATTCTGTTAGGAATTATTTGGCTTGTTTATAACAATATAGAAAGCATAAGTAGTGTTGTAAAATCATATTTAGTTAATGATAAAAAAATTATAATAAAGGACGATAATCAATATACTAGAGAATTTGAGTACATAGTATTTAATAATGATGAGGATTTCATTCCATATAATCAGGATGATATTATGAACATATTTTATAATGTTCTAAATAATGGTTGGACAGATTTCACTTTTTACTGCCCAGAAAGTTATGTTGATTGCTTGCAAGATGTAGAAACTATAGCATTCGATAATGAACTTCTTAGTAAAATCAACAACTATGTTCATCCGTTTAATAGCTTTTACAATTTAAATACTAAGATTATAAGTAATGGGGAAATAAAAATAAATGTTGAACATAAATATAATGAAGGAAAGATTTATACTCTAGAAGAAAAAGTAAACTTAGTAATAAGTGAACTTAATTTAGATGATAAAAGTACAATTGAAAAAATTTCACTAATTCATGATTATATAATAAAAAATGCAGAATATGATAACGCTGGAATTGATGGAAGTACAATGTATGATAGTACTAGTGCTTATGGTTGTCTATTAGAAGGATTTAGTGTATGCTCTGGTTATAGTGATGCGATGGCTATATTTTTAGATAGACTTGATATACCTAACCTTAAAGTAAGTAGTGAAAATCATGTATGGAATTTAGTCTACTTAGATAATGAATGGCTACATCTTGACTTAACTTGGGATGATACAAACAATGCAAAATATAATAATAATTACTTCTTAATAACAAAAGAAAAACTCTTTAGTCTTGATGACAAAGAGCATAACTTTGACGAAAGTTTTTTCTTAGAGGGTGTCTAAAAAAGTAGACACTTTTTTTATTGTATTAGTAAAATGTTTATAATCAACTTGGAACCAATTAACTCCTTCAAATTGATTTAAAAACCAAGTATACTGCCTTTTAGCATATTTTCTACTGTTTTTCTTGGTTTCTTCCATACATTCTATAATATTTTGTTCTCCTTTATAATACTTAGTAAATTCCTTATATCCTATAAAGTTTTCTGCTTTAGTAAGACCTGCATGATATAAATTTTTTACTTCTTCACAAAGACCATCACACATCATAATCTCTACCCTTTTATTTAAATGATTATATAATTCTTCTCTAGGTGCAGTTAAACCTATTAAAACAAAATCATATAAAGCCTTATTCTTACCTTCAGTAGATTTAATAATCTCTCCTGTAACATCATAATGACTAAGAAATCTCTCTAATCTCTTTCTATTATTGACATGAATATCATTTTGTGGAAATATCTCATCTACTCGTCTTTTTAATTCTTCATTAGTTTTATCATCATAATTAAGTTTTTCTTTCTCTGGTGCAAATTTATAATCATATAATAGAGCCTTAATATAAAATCCAGTTCCACCTACGATTATAACGTTCTTATTTTCGCTTATCAATTTATCTAAAATCTTTCTTGCAGACCTTTGATAATCCATAACAGTATAATCATCTTTAATAGAAACTATATCCATCATGTGATGTGGTATGCCTTGTTTTTGCTCTTCTGTTATTTTTGCAACTCCAATATTAACTTCCTTATAAACTTGCGTTGCATCCGCATTTATAATTTCAGCGTTCATTTTCTTTGCTAGCGCTATGCTAAGTTCTGTTTTTCCAGTCCCAGTAGGACCTATTATTACTATAATCTTCATTTCCTTCTCCTAATTTACCCTCTTAAATAATTTTTCTAATTCATACTTGGTATATTTGATAATTGTTGGTCTTCCATGAGGACATGTATAAGGAAATTCGCATTTCATCAACCTTTTAATAAGAATGTCTTGTTCCAAAGGTCCAATATTAGTATTCGCTTTTACACTCATCTTGCAAGACAAATTTATAGCTAACTGTTCGTTAAACTTTACTCTATCAAATTTATTACCTTTACTAACTAATAGGTCAAAAATCTTATTTATACTCTCTATCTCGCAGCCTTCTCTAAGCCAAGTAGGATGTGCGATTATTCTTATTGTTTGACCACCAAATTCTTCAAAATCTATGCCTAATTCTTCAATAAATCTTCTATTTTCTAAAACTGTCATGTATTCGTTTTTAGATAATTCTATATTTATAGGAAAAAGTAAAGAAGTTTTGTTTGTCTTCTGTTCTTTTAATTCTTTTAAATACTTTTCATAATTTATTCTTTCATTAGCGGCATGTATATCTATCATATAAACATTATTCTCATCGTTAGCAAAAAGGTATGTTCCCAAAGCAAGCCCGACTGGATGAATAAGAGTTTCTTCTCTTAGTTCTTCTTTCTCTATACTAGTATCATATTCTAAAGTTTCTTCGCTTACATAAAAGTTAAGTGCTTGTTCTTCAACAAACTTAAGTGGCTCTTTTTTTAAAACTCCATTATCTTGGGAATAATCTACTATCAACTCTTCTTTTTTTATTTCTTCTTCTATATTAACTTTTGGTTTTTCTTCATAAGCTTTAAACGTGTTATCTACTGCATTAAGTTTATCTCTAATTAAAGAAAATAAAAGTTCCTCTAAAGATTCTATCTTACTTATTTTGATATCTTGTTTAGTTGGGTGAATATTAACATCTATTAAAGTTGGATCTACTTCTATATTTATAACTACTACAGGATATCTATTATCTGCTAAGAATGTATGGTATGCATCTTTTATAATTTTCATTATATAGGAGTTAGTAACTATTCTTCCGTTTACTAATACTGTCATATTAGTCTTAGTACTTTTATTAATGTTTATGTTACTAACATATCCTTCGATTTCATAATCTAAGTTTTCTCCTTTTATATGAACCATATTTTTACTTACGTTGTATCCATATATCTCATGAATAATCTTAAGTAAGTCTCCACTTCCACTAGTTCTAAGAATCTCTTTATTTTCGCTTTTTAAAGTAAATGATATGCTAGGGTGTGATAAAGCCATTCTTTCTATTAAAGAAACAACACCATTTAGTTCTGTATAAAAACTTTTTAAAAACTTAAGTCTGGCAGGGGTATTGAAGAATAAATTTCTTACAGTAACACTAGTACCTCTAGTAATATTACTATTTCCTGTATCTTCTACATGACCACCTTTTATTAAAACTTTTGTTGCTTCACCATTACAATAAGTATTAAGTTCTACCTCACTTACACTCGCGATAGATGGAAGTGCTTCTCCTCTAAAACCTAAAGTATTTATAAAATACAAATCATTCTCATTCTTAATTTTACTAGTAGCATGTGGCGTAAAAGCTAGTACTGCGTCTATAGAATCCATTCCTTTACCATCGTCAGTTACCCTCATCTCTTTTATACCTGCATTAATTAGTTCTATCTTTATATTAGAACTTCCTGCATCAATACTATTTTCTACTAATTCTTTTATGACAGAAGATACTTTTTCAACAACTTCTCCTGCTGCAATTTTATTAGCAAGAACTTCATCCATTACTTTAATAACTCCCATTTTATCACCTTACTTCTATATTAACTTATCTCTTTTACTTATAATTTTATCATCTAATGTATATATAGTCAAAATTCCATTCTTAGGAAACTTTATAAAACCTAATCCTTCAATAACTAAATCTTGCATATTATCTATTATTACAGTTTGCTTATGTAATATTTTAAGTTCATTACTTGTTGTTACTTTCATCTTTTTATAATTTAATTCGTTCTTAAGATAAAACACCATCCCTATACTCTCATCACTATTATTCTCTATTCTAATTAATTCTTCTAAAATAATCATAAATCCTGGTCTAAGATTATATATCTTAGGTTTAATCTCTTTTTTAGGAATCATAGTTTTATATTTATTTATATCTATAAAATTTACTATGGAATTAGAGTTAATAAAGCCAGGTGTATCTATAATAGTCAAGTTTTCATCTAATTTAATATTCATAACTTCTTCTGTAGTGTTTGGAACTAAACTAGTAGTAATATATGCCTTATTGCCTTTTAATTCAAGTAAACTATTTATTAAACTAGATTTGCCACTGTTTGTATGCCCGATTACATAGCATTTTTTTACTTTGTCTTTAACTAGTTTGTTATATAATTCTTCTATACTCCACTTTTTTGTACTACTCACTACTAAGATACTTTTAATATTTTCAAATTTATTTTGAATATATGAAATTAGTTTATTGTTTTTAACACTTTTTGGAATTAAATCTCTTTTAGTTAATACTATATAAACTTCACTATTAATAGATTTTAATGGTTCTAATGTCTCCTCACTTATACAAGTAATATCAAGTAAATAGATTATTGGTAAATTTTCACATACTATTTTTTTAATGAAATCATCTTTATCTTGTTTTTTATCTATAAGTTTAGCTTCACCATAATGTATTACTTTAAAGCATCTCTCACAATATTCTGCACTATCTAATTTTTTTTCTACTACATATCCAGGTTTTAACTTATCTATGCTTTGTAATTCCAACCCACATCCTATACACTTTCTAATCATAATATTTTCCCTTTTTAAAGGCATCTTTAGCCCCTAATATTTTCATGATAATATTTTCTATTATTCTATTAGGTTTGGTAACAAATCTATCGTTCTTACTTATAGGATTTATTAAAATACTAGTCATACCCATTTTATTGGCACCTAGGACATCTGTAAGTAACTGGTCTCCTACACAAGCAATTTCCTCTGGATTAAACTTATAAATAGATATTATCTTATTATAACTCTTACTTAATGGTTTTTTAGCATCTGCACAACTATCAATCTCAAGTCCATTCCTAAATGGTTCTACTCTAGCTCTTCCACTATTAGACATAAGTATAGGCTTAAGTCCCATTTCTTTTAATTTAAACATTAAGTTGATTGCTTCTTCTGAAGGCGCTAGTACGTCTACAGGCGCTATTGTGTTGTCGAGGTCAAATATAATACATTTTATTCCTTTCTTTATAAGTTTTTCATAATCTATTCTATATATACTCTGAGCATATACATCTGGTACAAATCTATCTATCATAAACACTCCTTTAATAATCTAAATTTTCGTTATAAGTAAATTCTACATCTAATATTTTTACTGTATCTCCATCTACTGCACCTAAATTCTTTAATTCTTCATCTATTCCAAGCCGTTTGAGTTTACTTGCAAATTTTAGAACAGCTTCGTCAGAATTAAACCTAGTTCTATGTAAAAGTTCTTCTAATTTTTTACCACTTATAATATATGTATGTTCGTTTTCTTTTTTTATTTCATAAGGTTTCTCGTTCTTAAATTCATATAAAACATAACTTTCAAACTCATCTTTATCATATACTTCTGCTTGTTCTTCTTCGTCCAATATATTTTTAAGTCTTAATATTAGTTCTTTTATGCCATCTCTAGTAACTGCACTCGTTTCAATAATTTCTTCTTCACTATATGCACTTTCTAATTTTTCTAAATTTTCCTTACTTACAGGTACGTCCATCTTATTAGCGATTATTACACTTCTTTTATTATAAAGTTTTTCGCTATAATTCTTAAGTTCATTTTTAAGAATATCATATTGTTCAGTAACACTTAGTCCATCATGTTCGCTCATATCAAGGACAAATGCTATTATCTTAGTTCTAGTAGCATGTTTTAAAAATTTATCTCCTAGTCCTACTCCCTCACTGGCACCTTCTATTATACCAGGTAAATCTGCTACAACATAACTACTTCTTCCAGGTACTGAGACAACACCCAAATTTGGAACTAATGTTGTAAAATGATAATCTGCTATTTTAGGTTTTACTGCACTAATAACACTTATTAGACTACTTTTTCCTACACTAGGAAATCCAAGAAGTCCAACGTCTGCCAAAAGTTTAAGTTCACACTTAACTTCTCTTTCTTCACCTTTAAGACCATATTCACTTATTTTGGGTGCTTTATTTCTATTAGATTTAAAACTAGCGTTCCCTCTTCCGCCACGGCCTCCTTTAGCTACTACACATTCTTCTCCATTTTTAACTAAATCACAAATAATAAGTCCAGTTTCTTCATCTTTAACAGTAGTACCTACTGGAACTTTTATAATAACATCTTCGCCAGTCGCTCCTGTCCTGTTAGCGCCTTTCCCATTTTCTCCTTTATTTCCTTTAATTTTACGGTTATACTTTAAATCTACTAAAGTACTAAGGCCTTCATCAGCCTTAAAAATGATGTTACCACCATTTCCACCATTGCCTCCATCAGGTCCTCCCATCTCTACAAATTTTTCATGTCTAAAAGAGGTGCACCCATCTCCACCTCTACCAGCTTCTAATTTTATAATAATTTCATCTAAAAACATAACATTTACCGAGTTTTATTAACTCGATTATTCACCTCACTTTTTATATCTTATAAATAAAATATAGATTTCAATTACCAACTTTATTTTACCACAATAATGTAGATTAGTAAACTTCGCCAGATTTATACAAAAATATTTTAAGTATTATAACTAAAACACTTAAAATATTTTCAATTAATTAGCAAACTTTTCTTTTTATATTAAAGTTATTTGTTATTTATTTCTATTTTTAGTTTCTGTACTTCTTTTAAACTTAGTACTGTGCCTACACTTATATCTTCTAAACTTGTATTTGTGTTTTCTAAGAAACTTTTTGCTATTTCAATTTCTTTCATTAAATCCATTTACTTTACTATATTCGTATTCACTTCTGGCAAGCACATCATTTAGCCAATAGTCATTTCCATATTACTTTTAGTTCTTTACCTTCTTTATTGTAGCATTTTACGTCATATTTATCAATATCTATAATTATTATTTCTACAATATTCTCCAACATCTTACTCTTTTTCGTTTTTCTATTATAATATTTATCTTCTATAACTTTTAAATCCTCACAAATATCTCTAACTAGATTTATTTCAATAATTCTTGATGTACTTCCAAAAATTTTGTCCCACTATTAAACTCCTTAGGTATTTGATTAAATAAATATATCCATTTCCATAGTCTTAGTATTAATATTATCTGGAATAAGTTTAACACTATTTAATATTTCTAAGTTGTCTATCTTTTTATTAGTAATCTCTTAAGATAGATATTTAAATTTCTTATTCTTAGTCATTTTTCCTCCTCTACTTATTATATACAATACTAAGTAGCGAAAACGCTTTTTATTTTTTGAAGAAAATGGCATTTACATAATATTATACACTTAAATAAATATAGATAGTAAAATAACTTTACATTATATCTTTTATATAACTTCTAGTAGAAAAACTATCATTTACATTATTTAAAATATTAAATCGCAGTACGACACAGTCAAATTGTTGAAAGAATATGATATCTTTTTCTTTTATTTTTAAACCCTACAAGGGTTTCTGTGCTAAAGTACAGAGCCTGAATCTTTTTTGCCGAAAAACAGTCAATAGAAAAAGTGAAATTATAAAAATAATCTCATTTTCAAATTGTAGTTTAAATTATTGATGATCTTTCCAAAAATTATAAATTATATCAGAAAGCTCTTTTGGATTATCAACATTAACCTCATGTGATGAGTTGCTTATTATTTTAAATTCACTTGTTTTTATAATATTATTTAATAATTTAGCGCTTTTCATATTTACATTGTCCTTATCACCACACAAAATTAAACTTTTACATTTTATTTTGTTTAAATCTTTTGCAATATTAAGATTACTCATTGAATGAACTAATGTGATAAATTCTCTTTTGGAATAACCTGTTTTTTCAAATGTTCTTTTTGGCATCATCTTAAATATTAAATTTTGTACTTTAAAAAGTACTTTTGGTATTTTATATGGTGTTCCAATTAAAATAATAGAATTTACCTTTTCTGGATATTCTTTTGCAAAGTCTAATGCTAATATTCCACCTAATGAAAGTCCACATAGATTTAATTTTTCTTCTTGATTATTACAAAAATCAGAAAAAGCACCATATAAACTTTTATAATTTAGTAAAGTATTATCAGTTATTTCATATAAACTAGGACATATTGCTTCAATTCCATTTTTCTTTAAATAAATAACTGTCTTATGCCAACTTTGATTATTTTGCCCTAATCCATGAATTAAAATATTTCTCATACTATCAATCCTTTTTACTAGAAAATTGCTTTAATCCCACATAAGATGCTATTATTATCATAATTATAGCACAAATCACATTAGGTATATTATTATCATTATTGGGAATGTCTAATACTTTTGCACAAAACTGATTCGTAAATACTGTAATAAATGATAACATAAATAAACTAATAGAAATTTTATAATAAAGAGCAACTTTAGTAAAAGTACATATTAAAATGGAAATCCACAAAAAGATAAAAACGAATGATGTAATTAAATAACTACTTAATAGCCAGTTTCCATTATTAACATAATTTATAGTAAACAATAATATATAAACCAAAATTGTAACTATAGCAGAAATTTTACAAAGTTTATACTTATTATTTTTAAGATAAAAAGGAAGACTTGTTATAGCAAAAGAAATCAATACTCCTAACAAAACTATTAAAAACCAAGATAGTTTATGATCTATTACTAAATTACAAATAAAGCAAGTAATAATTCCAATCAAATACACTAAATTTATAATATTGAATAGCCATTTTTTAATTGTCCTGTATTTTTGAATTTCCTTTTTTTCTTTGTTCATTGTTTCATCATCACAAGCAGTAAAAAATTCGTGTTCTGATATATTTAATTCCTTACATAAATTTGTTATAACCGTTATATCTGGATAAGAGATACCTCTTTCCCATTTTGATATAGTTGTAGGAATTACATATAATTTATTTGCTAATTCCTCTTGCGTTAAGTTTGCCTCTTTCCTTTTTTCTGTAATATATTTACCAAAACTTTTTTTATCTTGCATAAAATATTTCTCCTTTCAAGAACTATTTTAATTTCTATGATTATCTAATACAATGGCTAGTTAGGCCACCTACGATCAAGTAGAAGTACAGATTACTTCATACAATTCTCACAGAACCGAACGTTCCCTGTTAGAGCATTCGACTCCTCACAATATATTATTTATTTCTCAAATAGAATAGCTATTAATTCTGGGTTGCGGTAAATCAAAGAAGTTAATCATAGTTGCCAAACCTTTATTCCTATAGCTTTTCTTTTGACTTCTTCTACTCAACCATTTTATTAGTAATAACATAACTAATGGTGATATCTTGCGAACATATCACTATTATCTGTTATTCCAACAATGATTTTGTATAAATATCATATTCATTATAAATACAATCGCCTTTTAGCAAAAATTCTTTATATTTTTCCAAATAATCCGATGCAGATTCAAAGTCATATTTAAAATTAGTGTTTATTTTACTACATAATATTGCTTCTATATAATTTATTAAACAATTTCTATTATTTTCATTAGTTTGAATTAGACCACTAATAGCATATTTAAATGTTTCTTCAGGATTATTTAACAATTCATCATAAGCTTTTTGACTTGCATTAATATAGTCAAATGGATTTGATGATGTTACTGGACCATTTTCAGCAATAGAATTAATTTTTTTTCAAAACATTATCTTTTATTACTGACTCTAATTCTATTTTTGTTGTAGCAATTTGTGATGGATAAATTTAATAATAAATCCAATATAAGTTATTTTTACAATATCTCCAGCTTTAAAAGTTGTATTATTATTTTTTAATTCAAAACTAAACTTATTGGAACTTTTTCTTTCTTCTTCATTTTCGTTTGGCTCTACAATAATATAAGATGGGGATACTTCAAGTATTTTTCCATAAAAGTGATGCTCATCATGGCTAATCGTGTTATTAGAACCATTTGTGTCAGTTTTAATATCAAATGCTTCTCTATCAGTAACATCTTTTTCAATAATTTTATATAAAACACATGTTACTATACCTAATACTAAAACAATTGTTATAATTATTCCTGCTATTTTTTTCTTCATAAGTTCCTTCATTACAGAGCACTATTTATCTGTGTGATAATTATAACATTTTTTGATTTATTTTTATATATGTCATAACAAAAAATGTTGTAATTGTCAAAATATTTTTCAGTTAAGCCTAACTTGTTTGATACATCATCTTGCGTCGTCAATCTAAAATGTTTTACAAAAGCGCTTAGAAATCCTTGAGACAAATTTTTCAATTTCGGTATATTAGTCACATTTTTATTACCTCCAATGTCTTGTCACACATCATACAAAAAAGACTAAGATACGCGACACAATAGCCATCTTAGTCTTAAATTTATATATAAATGTCAACAAATATTGTTTTGTTAAACTTACATACTTACATTCGTGAATTCTATCTGAATACCTTAATACATCATATTTTGTAATAATTATGTGGGTAAAAAACAATTCATAATCATTTTTTATTTTGATTGGTTCGCCTTTATGAACGCTTGTACCACTATCCCATTCGGGATGAGTAAGAATATTAAATAACTAAAATTACTTATATTTATCACTTATTCTATTTCTTTTAACATTTGTTGTTTTAATCTATCTATATTAGTAAAAAATAAATTTGTTCCTCTTTTCTTTAATCCTAACATATTTTTAAATAAACTTTTTATTTCATTTTGTAGGTCAGTTGGAACCTTTAAAGGAACTCCATCTACTGTATGCACATGATCTATATATTTTTCTAATGTTGGAAATGCATTTTGAAGTAATATTGCAGCATCTTCATCAGCTATTTTTCTAATTATAATTGTATTACAAAAACCATATTTTCCTATTTTTTTATCAATTATTTTTTGATATTTTTCTACTTTAGAACTTATGGGAATAAACCATAATATTTCCTTATCTTTAATAGTAAAATAAGTTGGTCTTTTCTTACCTTTTTCATGGTTTTGCATTAAATTCTCATCATTTACAACATCAAAATATTCATCTTTTATGTGATATAAATAGCCTGTTTTAATATCCATGTGCATCATCTCCATAATTAATATAATACCATAAAGCAAAAGAAAACTCCATCTTACGATGAAGTTGTTCTACATTTTCAACCAGGATCATTTATTAGTCGCACCACCTGGAAGCGAAAAACATTGTCGCCTGGAATCACTTATTATTCGCACCATCCAGAAGCGAAAAACATTTTCACCACTTTTAAAGTAGTAATATAAATATACTATATTTTGCTGAAAATGTCAATCTAGTATATATAGATAGTATATTCAAAAATGTTTCAGTTAATACTTATATTTATCATTTCCAATATCGATTGCTATTCAATATTAAAGACTATTTATTTTTCTTTTTAACACTGTTTAATTTAATGGTGTTTATATATAAATTCTATACTTATTAATTATCATCTATCCATATTTTTATTTTATGATTACAATATACAGGACCATCATAAACTATTGCCACACTATCAACTGCTCTACTCAATGCTACATATATGGCATTCTTTGTAGATGACGTTTCAATTTTTTTATTTGATTTTATATATTGTTTTAAATCAGCTGTTGGATAAATTATAGTTCTTGCAAAAGTACAGCCCTTTGAATTCTTATAATTTATACTTTTATAATAATCATTAACTTTAGTTTTTTTATTATATCGTAATTGAATAGGTTTATATTTTGATAAGTATTTATTAAGATTTGATGTCCTAACAATAAATATGCCTTGTGATTCTTTACTTGGAATATCGATACTTTCTAAATCCCCATATTCTGGATAAAAATCATTTAAAAAATCAACTATATATTTATGACATCTTCTACAAATATTCAAAGATGTTTGATCAATTTCAAATTTTGTTTTTTTGCATTCAGTACTTACGAATTTATCTATTTTTCCATTACTATATTTATCATACTTTGAATCGCAATGCGTGTTGTAAATATTTTGTCTTGGATCACCAACAATTATTAAATCACTATCTAAATCTGAAAATTCTTTTATTATTTCTAAATCATATCCTACCATATCTTGTACTTCATCTATAAATATTTTATTAAAGATACTTGTAATTCTTTGAAATACTAATCCTTTTGATGCTTTATTTATTCTTAAAACTAATTTTGCCAGTTTATCAGTATATATCCTATTATGATTATCAAAATAATACTTATCAAAGTCTTTCTCTCCATAATAAACTGGAAATCCACTATTACTATTAAATCTTAATCCAGATTTTCCTTCAACAAAATTAATCCCATTCACTTTTGCTATATTTAAATCTCGCTTATATGGCATTATACCATGTTCTAATAAAAAAGAAAACCATGTTTGAACTATGATATTTTTAGGAATATACCCTTTATTATCTATTATTTTGTCTTTTATTTCATCTCGACATCTAATAGTAAAAGTTGTAATTAAAACTCTACCAGACTCTTTTAATGCTTCTTCCACTATGTAGGTTGTCTTTCCTGTACCAGCGCCAGCTAACAATAATTTATTACTCATTTTATTGCTTCCTCAATATACTCTGGAAATTTTATTTTTTCTGTTGTGTCAAAAATTTTTAATGCACATTCAGTCTTATTGGAAACCATATATTTAATTAACTCATCATCAGATTCTTTATTTAAACCTAAAATACTATTTAATGTCGCTAAGTCATTTGCTCGTAAAATACAAGGTTCTAGTGTATCGTAATTAAACTTCCCACCATTTTTAGATTTTAAGTCTCCTTGGTCAATATGTGTATTCTTATCATACTGAATTTTTACATAATGCTTCTCATTATTGCCTAAGTAATTTTCATATTTTTTGTTCAGTGCTTCTATATCGCCATCATTATCAGTAACAACAACAGTATTCTTTTTTATCAAATCAGCAATTTCTAGAAATCTAAGAAATGATGTTCCTACAGATATAACGTCAATTTCATCTTCTATAGGTAAATTATTATACTTATCGATATATGCTTTTTGAACAACTAATTCATCAGCATCTCCTTCGACCAAAATAGCCTTTTGACATAACAAAAATCTTAAGGTATCATACCCTGGTTTCTTCATAAAAAAATTAAATGTTTCTTTGCTCAAAGTTGTAAATTTTGTATAATCATTTTCATTTAGTAAAATCAAATTTTCTAAATTAAGTTTGTTTGCAACAAAACTACTATGTGTAGTTATAAAAATTTGTTTGTTTTCATTGACTTTAACTATTTCGTTTAAAAGCTTACTCATCTTAGGATATGATAAATGGTTTTCTGGTTCTTCTATTAATAAAACAGATGCCAAATCAGCATTTTTACTATTTAAAGACAACTCAATTTTAACTGCTGATTGAATACCTTTTCCTATAAACTCAAACGGAATAGAATTTATTTTTGTTATTATACTTTTTCCCAATCATTTGATTTTAATGATTCAACATCTATTTGAACTGTAGTGTTTAATATATGTGTATTTTTACTAAGCTTTTCATTTATATCTTTCATTAGTTTGTTCGTAATAAAACTATCTTGAACATCACGATATAATTGCGAAATACCAATTACTTCAAATTTTTCTAAGTTATCTCTCACTATTTTAGATACATAAGAATCAGAACTATTTCTTAAGTTACACTCTGATGTGTCTATTATTGTTGACTTTGTTGGAGTTGTTCTTCCTGTTATATCAACACCAGCAGAATTTTTCCAACTAACTGTGTAATATTCAATTGGTAATGAGTAAATATCACTCGTACTTATATATAATTGATACTCTTCTTCAAATTTTGAATCAAACTCTATTGTGTATGAAACACAGCCTACATTTTCACCATCACTATTTTCTTTTCCTAAAATAATTGGATCACATTCTTCAAAATACAATTCTATAAAACATTTTGGTAACTTAGTTGTCTTATCTGTTTTTATATTTTTTAAATAATCTTGAACGCTATTATTATTAAAAATATCTTGAACTAAATTGTTCTTTAAGTATTTGCCTCTAAAAAAACCAGTAAGGCATAAGTGAATAGCTTCTAATATAGTTGATTTGCCAACATCATTAATTCCAACCAAAACATTTAATTTACTATTGAATTTTATTTCATAATCACCAAAACATTTAAAATTTTTAATTTTAATTTTACTAATGTACACAAGCTCACTTCCTAACAAAATAATTATAGCATTAAAAGAATACCTTTGTTAGAGAAAAAATAAATTTTATACTTTTTTATTATATGATTCTAGAGCTTTTATTATATATTGTTCTATATACCTTTTATCTCTTTTTAATAATTCTTTTGGTAACACAGATTCTATCTTTTCTTTATTGAAGGATATTCTATCATTTTGATTACCTTTTTTCTCATCAAGTATTTTTTCAATTACATCAAAGGTTAATTCATGCTTCTCACTTAGCTTTCTAATCT
>CAJUGE010000026.1 GCA_910586295.1 uncultured Bacilli bacterium
ACGTAAATGCATTTATCAAAAAGTTTAAAATAGTAAGTACAAGGTTTAGAAATAGAAGAAAAAATTTCAAATTATATATGACATTAATTTGTGAAATTTATAATTTTGAAACTGCTAATTTGTAGTTTACGGACAACCCTAATGATTGGATGTTTTGGAACAGTTTTTATAATAATAAGTCTTTAGAAGTTTTAGATGTACTTCCTGGTGTGGATTTGTCTGTTAAGCAAAAAGTTGGAGAGTCAGAAAGAGAAGAAGCTAAAAAGTATTTGAGACTTAATTATGGTAAAGATATTATTTAGTGGTGTAGTGCCACTTTTTCTTTTGGTACAATATAGTAATTTATTCATAATATATAATGGGTGAATTTTATGAGTTATGGTATAAATTTTAGGAGAGGAGCAAAAATAATAGATATACAGGATAAGTATAATTATCAGTTATTTCATGTTCCTGGTGCGATTAATATTCCTTATGATGAATTGATGAATAATTATAGAAATTATCTTAGTAAGAATGAAACTTATTATATTTATTGTAAGAGTGGTAAGTTAAGTAAAAGAGTGGTTATGGTTTTAAGTTATTTGGGTTATAGTGTTGTTAGTCTTGAAAATTAGTTTTTTAGTTTTATAATAGTATTAGGAGAAAGATTTATGGATTTTTTAGATGCAATTAATGATTTAATTAATAATTTGATTGGTATGCTTGGTAGTGCAGGAGCTATTCTTGGGTGTTTGTTTATTTTGGTTGAAAGTATTTTGCCTATTTTACCTTTGTCAGTTTTTATTACTCTTAATTTTATGACTTTTGGTAAGTTTTTTGGTTTTATTATTTCTTGGATTTGTACTATTGGTGGCTGTATGTTGTCTTTTTATATTTTTAAGAATGGTCTTTCTATGAGACTTTATAATAAATTTAAGAGTAATAAAAAATTGGTTAAGGTTATGACTAGTGTTGAAAATATGAGTTTTAGAAAGTTAGTGGTTTTAATTGCAATTCCTTTTACCCCTGCATTTCTAGTTAATATATCAGCTGGTATTTCTCGTATGGATACTAAAAAGTTTTTTTGGGCTATAGTCATAGGTAAGATTTCTTTAGTTTATTTTTGGGGTTATATTGGGGTTAGTTTGATAGATAGTATTAGGAATCCTATGATTTTAATTAAAGTAGTCATTATGCTTATTATAATGTATTTGATTAGTTTTGTATTTAGTAAAAGAACTAATGTTAGGTAAAAAACTTTTAGTGTAAAAAAAACTTTGACAAACAGTTATTTGTCTTGTATACTATTATTAGAAGGTGAAGTTAATGGAGTATTTAATAATTGGACTAATAATAGTATTAATAATTTTGGTTGTGTTTGTTTTACTAAAAATAAAGAAAGTTAATGATTCGGATATTACTTTAAAATTAAGTAAAATTGAAACTGATATGGTAAAAGAGATAGGAGATTTTAAACTTGATTTTTCTAGGGTTTTAACACAAGATTTTAATGATATGAATGATAGGATAGAGGCAAGACTTAACAAGATTGATAATAGGGTTAATGAAAGATTAGATGAGAATTTTGATAAAACTAATAAGACATTTCAGAATGTATTAGAGAGACTTGCTAGAATAGATGAGGCTCAGAAAAAAATAGATAGTTTGTCTAATGATATAGTTAGTTTACAAACTGTTTTAACTGATAAAAAAAGTAGGGGTATTTTTGGTGAAGTTAATTTAAATCAAATTCTTTCTAGTGTGTTTGGAGAAAAGAATGATAAGATATATAAAATACAATATACACTTAGTAGTGGTGTTATAGCAGATGCTATTGTTTTTGCACCAGAACCTTTAGGGCATGTTTGTATTGATAGTAAGTTTCCTTTAGAAAATTATAGATATATGTTAGAAAGAGGTATAGGTGAAGAAGAAAGAAAAAAACGTGAGAAGATGTTTGAAATAGATGTAAAGAAACATATAGATGCAATTTCGAATAAATATATAATAAGTGGTGAGACTAGTGGACAAGCTATTATGTTTTTGCCTGCGGAGGCCATATTTGCTGAAATTAATGCATATCATTCTTCACTAATTAATTATGCTTATGAGAAACGTGTGTATGTTGCGAGTCCTACTACGCTTATGAGTTTGCTTACAATTATTCAGGCTATTTTAGTTGGAATGGAGAGGGATAAGTATGCTAATGTTATTCACAGTGAACTTAATAAATTAGGCGAAGAGTTTATGAGATATAAAGATAGATGGGATAAGCTAAGTAGTCATATAGAAACGGTTAGTAAGGATGTTAGAGATATTCATATTACTACAGATAAGATTACTAAGAGGTTTGATTCTATAAGTAATGTTAATATACAAAATAATATTGAAAATAATAAAAGTGAATTGGGGAATGAATAAATGTTTAGAAGATTCTGAATTAATGATTTAGAATCTTTTTACGTAAAGTGAGCGTTAATTAATAGTTAATTGATACTTCTTTGACTTTATGATAGACTATATATAGAAGAATAAGGTGGTTGGAATGAATTCAAATTTAGAAGCGGTCTCTAGTCTTATTGAATTGTTAGTAAAAAAGGCAGGCTTTGATATGTCTAAAGATTATAGTGAGACTGAGTTAAAAAAGACTAGAGATACTATAGAAACACTACTAAATAAAAAGACTACTGCAACAAATAAAAAAACAGTTGCTCAGATAATAGATAACCTTAAAATAAGAGAAGCAAATTGGGAGAATAATGCAGAGATAGTTGGTAAAGAACTTTTAAAGGCCTATAAAGACGGTAAAAGTTATGAAAGTGTTAAAGATAAAATAGATTTTCTTGGAAAGTTAGCATTAGATGGTACTGCTACAATAAGTGTTGGTTCTGTTTATGATAAACTTAAAGTTGTTGAGAATAAATATAATGAATTAATGGAGAAAATAAATACTTTTGATTATTCTAATAAAGAAGAAAGAGAGATGGATGAGAGATATAGAACTTATCTTGAAAATAAAATAGTTTCTTTAGATAGTGAGATAAATTCTTTAGATAATGAACTTGATAGTTTAAAGGAAGTTGAGCTTAAAGATGAATCTATTGTAAGCGAGCTAAAAGAGTATCTTGAAAAATTAAATAATGATAAAGAGAGAATAAATAAAGCTTTAGGTACTGCTATGAATAGTGATGTTCAGTTTGATATTTGGGAACGGTTAGAGAAAGCTAAGACTGCTACTAAAGATAAAATATTAAAATCTCAAGAACTACTTAAGAGAACAGAAGATATGATAGAAGATGTTAAGAATACTAGGATGGGCATTAACGATAGAAAGATGGCGCTTAATAATGAAAAGGTTAGGTGTACTAATAAACTAAATACTCTTAATAATAAAATATCTGATGGAAAATATGAAAATTCTCCAGAGAGAATGATTGATATAAATAATAGTGAGTTAATGAAGTTAGAGATTAATAATTTGTCTAATAAAAAAGACGTTGTATATGTTGATGCAAATAAAGTTAAAGAAGAGTTAATTAGAGAATGGACAAATGTAAAATATCCATCAAGAGTGTCAAGTCCTGTAAAAGTGGAAAAACCAGTTTCTTCCGTTAGAGAGGAAAAAAGTACTTTAGAGCATAGAAGTAAATTAGACAAAATTGAAGAAGATTTGCAAGAGGTAATTGACAAATCTCAAATTATTCGAGATAATATAGTAGATAATACTTCTCATACTAGTGTAAGTGTGTCAAATGATGTTATAGAGCAGGAGCCTATGGAGACTTTGTCAGTGTCAAGTTCTACGGTTGATGAATCATCTGAAACTGAAATTCTAGAGGTAATTGATGATATAGCTCAAGAGGTGACAACTGAAAGTGTAGAAGAAGTTAAGCAAGAGAAGAAGAATAAAATTGAATTGGATTGGTGATGAGAAATGAATTACAGAGCATTAGAAGACTTAATAGGAATATTAGTCAAGAAAGCAGGTAGCAAGTTAAGTAATCTTGCTGTAGAAGAAGATATAGACTTCTTAAAAGAAAGAGAAGCATATTTATTAGGTGAAATATCTACACTTAAATCAAAGTTAGAAGCTAATGAATATGTAAATACTTATGATCGTCAAAGAGACGAAGAAGAGAATAAATACTTGTCTGAATCACTTAATTCACTTAATAATAGTTTAGCAGATTTAGATGCTAAGTTAAGTGATAAAAGTATTAAGACTGGTCCTAAGCGTAAGCTTATGGGTGAGAAAACTTTACTTCTTAATGAAATTACTGAAGTTAAAGAATTGCTCGAATTATCTAACTTAAAACTTCAAAATAAAGCATATTTTGATGAAAGTTCTAGGTCTAAGGATGAAGTTACTCTTGCTGTCTTAGAACAAGAACTTGTAGAAGTTAGAAAGAGCTTAGAAGAGAAGAATATTAACCCTGTATTAATAGGACATAGATTATTAGAAGCATTTAAGGATGAAAAGCCTTTTACAACTGTAAGTGATATGTTTGAAATCTTAACTAGTAAAGCTCGTAATGAGTATGAGAGAACTACTAAAGAAGTTAAAGATAGTAATATATTTGAACTTATGGATAAATATACTACTATGAAGAGAGATTCTTCAACTAGCTTGGAAAATAATAATTATTCTAGTGATACTATTAGACAAGGATTATTTGAAAAAGAAAAATATCATAATAGTAGAGTTGAAACTTTTAAGGCAACATTAGAGAGTATCGAAAAGAGAAAAGCAGAACTTAACACTTTGATAGATGAGTCTAAGAAATTATATGAAAGTGTTCATAGAGAGAGACAAGCAAAAGAGGATAAGTTAAATTCACTTGTAAATGTTTTATATAATGAACTTAATCTTGTAGTAGAGGAAGAGAGTTATAAGAAAACAGTTAATGATTTAAGAAATGAAATAGCTGATGATAAATATTTAGAAAATAAATATGATAATGATGTTCAAAGTTTTAAAGATGAAGTTAAGAATCTAGATATAAATTATTCAAATGTTAATGCTGAGATTGCTCGTGAAGAAAGAAGTTTAGAGATTATTCATGAGAAATTGAGTGCTAATGCAGTTGATAGTTTAGCAAAATTCGAAGATAAAGTTAATTTCTTAGTTTATTCAAATAGAATTGATAGTTTAGTTAATGAACAACAGTATTTATATGTTAATGTTGATGTTATTAAAGATGAAATCATTAGTATTTGGAATAAAGGTGAAGAAGGCCCTAATGGTGGAACTAGAAGTTCTAGCACTGTTAAGTTTGGAAAAAATAACCCTGTAGTTGATGTTGATGTTGAGGATGAACCAGAAGTAGATGAAGAATCCGTTATTAATGAAGTAACATCTATGTATGATGAAGTTCCAGAAACTCCTGTAGTATCAGAAACACCTCAAGTATCAGATGTAAATGATGATATGGATGAAGCTGTAGAGGTTATAGATTATTTAGAATAATATAAAGACGTCATATATGTGGCGTTTTTTTTAATATTAAACTATTTGTCTAATTCCTAAAAAGTGGAATTGGACAGTTTTTTTGAATAATGATGAAAAATTAAAAACATTGATAGAAATAATATCATCTAGTATTGGCTCGCTTACTAATCCAACTAAGCTATATAATACATTTATTAATGAGTGTAATAAGAATATTAATAACGAGACAATTTCATTATATTTAAAATATTTAGAAGAGGCTTTTTTAATAGAAAAATCTAAAAGATTTGATGTAAAGGGAAAAAAGTATATAAAAACACCATCTAAATATTGGTGTTAGGAATAGTTTAATTAACTTTAGATAAATAGAAAAAATCATATTATGGAGAATATAATTTATACTGAACTTCGTAGAAGAGTTTTTAATGCTGTTATTGGTGTTGTAGAAAAAAGAAATAACTTAAAAGATGGTAAAAAAGATTATAAATAATTAGAAATAGATTTTGTTGTTAATAAGGAAAGTGATAAATACTATATTCAATCTGCTTATACTATTTTAGATGATGAAAAGAAAGAACAGGAATTACAATCTTTTTTAAATGTAGAAGATAATTTTAAGAAAATAGTTATTGTATATGGTCATTTTCTAAAATGGCAAGATGATAATGGAATTATATATATGAGTATTTATGATTTCTTACTTAATGACAATAGTTTAAAAGAGGCTTAGAAATAGCTAGTATAATAAAATAGAGATTATCAATCTCTATTTTTACATGAATATTAGAATTGCTAGTCCTAACAGTAATGTATATATACTAAAATATTTTAGGTTACCTTTTTTAACTACTCCTAAGAACCATTTTAGTGTGAAGAATGATACTACAAATGAAGCAATAAATCCTAGTCCATATGGAAGTATAATGTCATGTATGTTGTTCATTTCTAATAAGTCTTTGAAGCCTAATAGTGTTGTTCCTAGACTTACTGGAATATACAACATAAATGAGTATTTTAATGCAGTGCTTTTATCTAAATCTCTAAATAATCCTCCAATTAGTGTTGAACCACTTCTGCTTATTCCAGGAATAACTGCTATTACTTGTGTGATTCCTATGAAGATACTATCTAGAATAGTTAAATCTTTGTCACTCTTTTTTCCTTTTATGTTTCTCACTAAAAATAAGAACAGTGATGTAAGTAGAAAAGCTATTCCTATGATTTTTACATTGTTTAGTTTTTCTTCTATTAAGTCTTTGCAAGTAAATCCTATTATTCCTATTGGTATTGAGCCTAACACTATTAACCAACAATATTTAAAATCATTTTTTGTTTCTTCTGTTTTTGTTTTGAAATATAAGAAGAAATTTTTAATTAATTTTATTATATCATCCTTATAAATAAGTAATATAGCTAGTAGACTTCCAAAGTTAACTATTATTTCAAAATTTAAATCTGTACTTCCTAAATCCATTAATTGTTTTAATATAAATACGTGTCCACTTGATGAAATTGGTAAGGGCTCAGTTAGACCTTGTATTATTCCTAAAAAAATATACTTTAATATTTCAATCATTTATTATCACCTATATAATTATATAATAAAAATCTAATAAAATAAATAATATTATTTAGAGGGATGATATGTTATTTAGATTTATTCTTTATTTGAGTGGTATTATATTTTGTAGTATTGGTTCAATGTTTGTTGTTATTTATTTGAATTTACTTAATATGGGGTATAATTTTAGAGAATATGTTCATTTTATAATTGTTAAGCCAGAATGTATTATATTATTTTTAGGAATTTTTAATATTTATTTGGCTTTAAAGAGAAAGGGGAAGAAAAATGGTTTACGTATATGATACATTGGTTAATTTGAATGAGGAGTTAATTGATTTTTATGATTGGGAGGAAAGTGATGATTATGTTCATATTAGAAGAGTTCCTCTTTATAAGGTCAATAGTATAGATTATATGAATTTTGTTACTAAGAAGGTTAGGCTTGATGAAGAGGAGTTATCTAAACTATATGATAAAGCTCAGATATTTTCTAATAGAGGAATTGATAGTCTTAAATATGCTTTTGTTGTGACAGATGGTAATGGAGCGGTTATTTTGGAGTTTAATGATAAAGGTTTTATTTCTAGAAGAAGTAAGTTTATAGTTAATGAGGAAATGGAAATAATTGATATGGCTAAAAGTGTACGAGAAGAGAAGATTAAATATAATGTTGTATCTAAAAAAATTAATAGGAGTACTATGATAAGGAGTGAAAAGAAAATATTAAATGATATTTTGGAAGAGTTAAATAGTATTAAAAATGATAAAGAAAAAATTGATTATTTATATTATGAGTGGTTTGATAGTAATGATGGAGATGATAAGTATTTTAAATTAGTTAGTGATTTAAAATCTAAGTTTACTGATAAACATATGGAGTTTTTGGAGCTTCTTAATTTATTAACAATTAAAAATAATGTATAAATGTTAAAATATGGTAAATTATAGTAGTAGGAGGAAGAAATGAAAAAAGTTATTTTAATAGTATTTACAACAATTTTATTAGTAGGTTGTTCTTTATCTAATACTCCTTCTAGAAGAGTAGAGGAACTTTTTAAGAAGTATCAAACTTTAGATAGTGGCGTAGTAGATAATTTGGAGTTAATCACTGAGAGTCTTCCAGAGTTAAAAACTTCTAAGCATAAGGAATCTTATACAAAGATTATGAAAACTCAATATTCTGATTTGAAATACACTATAAAAGATGAGGAGATAGATGGAGATGAGGCAGTAGTTAAAGTAGATATTTCTGTTTATGATTATTATAAGATTCAAAGGGATGCTAATGAATATTTGGAGAGTCACCATGATGAATTTCTTAAAGATGATGTGTATGATGAGTCTATGTTTTTAGAGTATAAGCTTGATAAAATGAAAGATGCTAGTGATAGGGTTGAGTATACTTTGGAGATTAAGCTAATAAAAGAGAATGATAAGTGGGAAGTTGTAGAGTTTGATAAAGATACTTTAGATAAAATTCATGGAACTTATAATTATAAGAGAGATTAAAAGTTAGATAGAGTTCTTGAATTAAATAGTAAATTATGATAATATATAAATATGAAGAAATTCATAAAATAAAAACGAGGTATACTTAGTTTCTCTGTAAGATATCTCGTGTCCAGTTTATTAGACAAAAGTACCTATTCTTATTGAAAGGTACTTTTATCTTTATTATATATAAAAAATCCCCTAATGAAATTTAACCAAAGAAACTCCTGAGTTAACAAAGATTAGTCTTTGTTCTTGCCAATTTTATCAATTAGAACAAGAATTATTATTAGAATAATTAAATATTCCATTTTTGTTTCCTTTCATAAAGGATCACCTCTTTCATTCTGACTAAGAGGAGATACCTTAACCCAAATATAACTCGTAAATTAATTCTAACACACTAACTGTACAAACACTTTTTTGTGATTTTTTTTGTAAAAAACTCTAGTATTTTGTGTAACTTTTTGGTACAATTAATACAGGGGGAATTATTATGACTAATAAAGATATAAAGAAAAAGAATGTTTTTAGTGAGTGGCAAATAAATACTATAAATATATTTGCATTTATTATTACTTATATTATTATGGGATTACTTTTAAGTTCTAAGAGTGACTTTTTTGGTGAATATACTAGGACTATCATTATTTCTTTAGTTAGTTTAGGAATATTTGGTCTTTTTACTGAGATTAGAAAAATGAATTATCTTTATGGAATAAGAGGACTTGCAGAAGAGACTATAGGTATTTTTATGTTTTTAGTTTATAATTTTACTGATGAGTATTTAAGTCCTGTAGGTCATGGTAAGTTTGCAGAATTTTCATATGAAGTACTTCTTTGTATATCTTTATTTATTGTTCTTTTCTGTATTGTAAGAGGATTTATAAAGATATTTTGGTCAATATATGTTAGTTATAATAGAAAGTTTAAAAATAAGAGAAAGAATGTATTAGTTACTAGAATTTTATTTGGAGTTGTAGAATGTATAGGAATACTCCTTATTTATATAATGCTATATAGAATTTTATTTTAGTAGTAGTTGGGAGGTAAATATATGCAAAAGAGATTGTATAAAGTTGAGGAAGGTAAGATAATTGATGGAGTGTGTGGTGGACTAGCAGAGTATTTTGATATCGATCCTACATTAGTTAGAATATTTTGGATAATATTTGCTTGTGGTGTTGGTAGTGGTATAATTGCTTATATTATATGTATGATAATTATGCCTAGGAAGAGTGATGTTATTAAAGGACCTAAGAGAGTTAATTAGGTTTTTTATTTTGGCAGAAACAGGATGTATACTATTTTTGTCATTGATTTGTTGTTATCTAAGTTGTCTAATAATATTAGAGGTGCTTTGTAATGATAAAGAGAGAAATAGAAAAAAATTTAAAAAAATATCTGATACTAGGAAAGTTGTTTTGCTTACTGGTTCTAGACAAGTTGGTAAGTCTACATTTGTAAAATCAATTAAGGAAAAACATAGAACTTATGTGCTTTGGATGATTTGGCTTTAAGAGAACTTGCACAGAATGATCCTAAATTATTTTTAATGAATTATAGTGGTCCTTTAATTATAGATGAGGTACAATATGCTCTTAATTTATTTTCGTATAAAAATGGATGTAGATGAATCAAATCAAAAAGGAAAGTATTGGCTTACTGGATCGCCAAAATTTGAATTAATGAAGAGTGTAGTTGAAAGTCTTGCTGGAATGGTTTCAATACTTTCTATGTCCTCTCTTTCATATGCTGAAAAAAAGGGATTTACTTCTAAACTTTTTAATCCTCAAAAAATTGAAGTGAATTTTACTGTTACTCCTCAAGAAGTTTATGATGAAATTTATAAGGTTGGAATGCCTGAATACGTAAGTGATAAAAATGTTGATAGAAATCAATTCTTTAATGATTATTTATTGACTTATTTAGAAAGGGATGTGAGAAATCTGTCTCAAGTAGGAGACTTAACTAGATTCAGGAAATTTATGATAGCAGTTGCTTCTAGAAATGGAGAAGTTTTAAATTATAATTCTATTTGTGAGGATGCTGATATTGATTCTACTACTGTTATAAGAGATGGGTGTCTATTTTAGAAACTAGTGATATTATTTATTTGTTAAAGCCTTATTTTAGTAATGAGTTAAAAAGAACAATTAAGTCATCTAAAATTGTTTTTCTGGATAGTGGTCTTTGTTCATATTTATGTGGATGGAATAGTGGGGAAAATTTAATGAATTCTAGTACATCTGGACATTATTTAGAGACATTTGTTATAAGTGAATTAATTAAAAATAAGAGAAATAATGAGGATTCTTTGAATTATGATATTTACTATTATAGAGATAAAGATGGTAAAGAGATAGATTTAATTATAGAACTTGACGGAGTTATTTATCCGTTTGAGATAAAAAAGACAGCGAAACCTGATAAAGGTATGATTAGTAATTTTAAAATTTTAGATGGTAAAAACTTGAATGTTGGTGTTGGAGGGCTTTTATGTTTTTATCCAGAAGTATTACCAATAGATGAAAAAAATAAATCTTATCCAATTAGTGTTATATTTTAGGGCTTTTATAGTCTTTTTTTGTTTTTAGTACATATAATAAATTGAAATGAAAAAGATAATTATAATAGTTTTTACAATTTTTGTTAGTGTATGTAGTATAGAAAGACTTTCTGCTATAGAGAGTTATGTTGTTATGGACCAAGATAGTGGTAGAGTTCTTGGTAGTAAAAATATGGATGAAAAAATGTTAATTGCAAGTACAACTAAGATTATGACTGCTATTGTAGCTTTAGAAAATGCAGAGGCAACTAAGTTAATTTGTGCAGGAGATGAGATTACTAAAGTGTATGGTTCAATGATTTATGTTGATACTGGTGAATGTATGACTTTATATGATTACTTAGTAGGTTTGATGCTTAGAAGTGGTAATGATGCTGCGATGGTTATTGCAGAGAATACTTTCGGTTATGATAAATTTATAGAAAAGATGAATGAAACTGCTAGTAGAATAGGAATGAAAAATACAATATTTGCTAATCCACATGGACTAGATGAACAAACTAAAAATTATAGTACTGCTTATGATATGGCTCTTCTTATGAAGTATGCTACTAAAAATAAAGTGTTTATGGAACTTGATAGTATAAAGAAATATACTGTTACTACTAATGTAGAGACTCATTTATGGTACAATAAAAATAAACTTCTTTCTAATTATAAGTTTGCTACTGGAGGTAAGATAGGTTATACAACTAGTAGTGGGCATATTTTTGCTAGTAGTGCTTCTAAGGGAAGAGAAAATTTAGTTGTTGTTACAATGAAAGATGAGAATCAGTTTAAAAATCATGAGAATTTTTATGAGGAATATTTTGAAAATTATGATAAATATAAAGTTATTGATCAGTATACTTTTGTAATTAAAGAAGACTATTATAAGAAGTATCACTTATATGTTAAAGATGATGTTGAAATTATGCTTAAAGATAGTGAATTAGATAAAGTAAATGTTGATATAGAACTTATAAAGAAAAAAAATGTAGTAGATAATGATGTAGTTGGTAAAGTTAATATAAATGTTGATGGTAAATTAGTGGAGAGTATTAATGTTTATGCTATTGGCGAGAAGAGTAAATTAAAGAAAGTGAAGAATTGGTTGTTTTTCTGGAAAAAGTAGTATATAATGTACTAAGTGAGGAAGTGCTAATTATGGAAAGATTACAGAAAGTTATAAGTAATTCTGGTGTTTCTAGTAGAAGAAAGGCAGAGGAACTTATTTTAAATGGTAAGGTTAGTGTTAATGGTGAGGTTATAAGAGAACTTGGTACAAAGGTTAATGGTAATGATATAGTTACGGTTAATGGAGAAGTGCTTAGACGTGAGAGAAAAGAGTATTATCTTTTGTATAAACCTAGAGAAGTTATAAGTTCTGTAAGTGATGATAAGGGAAGAAAGACTGTAGTGGATTTGATTGATACTAAGGCTAGAATTTATCCAATTGGAAGGCTTGATTATGATACTACTGGGATTATATTACTTACTAATGATGGAGAGCTATCTAATATTTTGATGCATCCTAGTAGAGATGTTACTAAGGAGTATTATGCTAAAGTTAAAGGCTTTTTTATAAAAGAGGATGCACTTAAACTTAGTGGTGGAATTATGTTAAATGGTGTTAAAACAAAGCCTGCTAAGTTTAAGTTAGATAAATATGATAAGAAAAGTGATACTAGTTATGTTAAAGTTATAATAACTGAGGGGAGAAATCATCAAGTTAGAAATATGTTTATGGCTTTAGGATATGATACTGTTAAATTAAAAAGAGAGAAATATGCTTTTTTAGATTTAAAAGGACTTAGGAGTGGGGAGTATAGAGAATTGACTACTCATGAGGTTAAACAATTATATAGTTTAAAATAAAAGAGAAGAAATAAAATTTGAGGTAATTATTTCTTCTTTTATTTGTAAATTATAATAAGTAATTGACACTTGTTCATGCTTAATAAATAACTAGATTTTATTAGGTATATAGTGAAAGTTTCTTATACTAAATTTAATGAAAGTATGAAATACTTTTTAATGTTTATTTTATTATACTTTTGGGATAAGGCTCGCGTTTATCAGTTCTTCCAACTAGATAATCTATGCTAGTATTATAAAAGTTTGCAAGAATATCTAGTTTTTCAATAGGTATAGAATTTATTCCTAACTCGTATTTATTGTATTGTTGTTGTGTGATTTTTAATAATTCAGCAATATTTTTTTGATATAAGTCTTTGTCATTTCTTAATTCTTTGATTCTTATTATATTCATATTTATCACCATTAATTTTATTTTAACGTACAACTTAAAATTGTGTTGACTAGAACAACTACAGGTTGTATAATTTACTATAGAACAACCATAAGTTGTAAATGTAAGGGTAGAAAGAGAGAAATTGATTATGAAAAGGTCAAAGTCTAAGATATTTGTAACTCTTACATTTTTATTATCCCTAATAACAGGACTTTCATACGGAGTATTTATGGTAACAACCCAAAAATACAATGCAAC